>NZ_CM001974.1:306399-323471 GCF_000406105.1 Dickeya chrysanthemi NCPPB 402
GGGTAATGGTGATGACCAGATAGCCGTTGCCTACCATGTCATGCAGCGAACTATCGGGGGCAATGTCGCCTTGCAGCCGCGCCACGCCGCGCATCTGCTGCTGATGATTGCCGTTGATCACCGCCAGCTTCAGCGGGCCGTCGCCCTGCAACTGCACGGTGATATCGCCGCTGAATTTCAGCGTCGCGGTCAGCAGACTGGTCGCGACCAGCAGGTCGCCCAGCAGATTTTTGACCGGTGTGGGGTAGTCGTGATTAACCAGCATCTGCTGGAAGGTATCGCTTACCGTAACCAGTTCGCCGCGAACAGCATGGTTTTCGAACAGATAACGGTGCAGTTGGTCATGATTGGCCATAATTTTCTCTCGTGGTGACGACGGCTTAGAGCCTGCCCCACCAAGGCTATTTTACTTGCCATTTTGGACCTGGGCAGTGCTCTAAATCCTCACGTACTCCGTGTACGCTCCGGGTTACTCGCTGCGCTCGCCCGTTGGGCCGGACAAAGTGCTTTGTCCGTTCAACATGCGTTGCATGTTGTCTCCGCGCTGTCCGTGTCCAAACTGGCTGCGCCAATTACGCTTGGTGGGCTAGGCTCTTATTCCGCGTCACTGTACTTGAATTTGATTAAATCCCGGCGTTCTTTTTTATCCGGTCTCCGGTCCGGATGCGGCATGGATAGCGCGTTCAGTTTTCTGGCCTGCGCCAGTTGTTCACGCTTTTCAATGCTTTGCTGCGTTTCTTCATACAGTGCCTGCGCCTGTAACGCCGGGCGACGTTGATCGCTAACGGCGCGGACAATCACCGTGCGCGAGTCGTTCCCCTGGCGCAGCGTGATTTCGGCGTCCAGTTCCACCAGTTTGCCGGGTTTGCTGCGCTGGCCGTTGTAGTGCACTTTGCCGCCGTCGATCATCTCGCGTGCCAGTGAGCGAGTTTTGTAAAAGCGCGCCGCCCACAACCACTTGTCCAGTCGGACTGCATTGCCATCATCATGTTGACTGTCTTTGCTCATGAGCACTCCTGATTACCGACAGGAATCGACTGGTGAATACCCGGCAGCAGCGCCAGGTAGTCGTTCATCGACGGGTGTTGCCGGAAGCGGTTTTCCTGCGGACTGGTCGAGTCAGGATTACTGACGCCCAGACAATAGCGGATGCCAAAAGCTCTGGCGGCATCCAGTATCGGCTCGTTGTCATCCACAAACAGCGTGCGTTCCGGATTAAACCCGGTTTCCGCCTGCACCGCCTGCCATAAACGCTGATCTTCTTTGGGATACCCATAAGTATGGGTGGAAAGCAATAAATCAAGGTGTTTATCCAGCCCGGTATGGGCGACTTTGACCGACAGGCCATGCGGATGAGCATTGGTCAGCAGAATAGTCCGGCGACCGCTTCTGCGCAGTGCGTGCAAAAACGGTGTGGTGTCGTCGCGCAGGCGGGCGCGGTGACCAATATCGCTGGTCATTTGGTGAATATCCAGACCCAGTCGCTCGCTCCAGTAGTCAAAGCAGTACCAGTTGAGGGTATGACGCACCGCCTGATATTCCACCGCGATCAACTGCTGCGCCTGATCCAGGCTGATATCACGCTGACGGCTGAGTGATTCCGGCACTAATTGCAGCCAGAAATAGCTGTCAAACGCGAGGTCGAGCAGCGTACCGTCCATATCCAGCAAAACGGTATCGATCTCATTCCAGTTCAGTTCGGGATTCATACATACTCCAGATACTTGCCCCGTCTCCGGTTGAACCGGAAACGGGGCAGTCGATGTTATCAGCGTAGCATAACCGTTAAACGCGGCCGATCGCACCCATCGATTGAGGGGACCGGACGTTAGGGGTGAACCGTACTCTCGTACAAAGGGCCGGCGGCCGGTGCTTCCGGCACCAGATGACGCGCATAGTATTGCTGGATATTGGCGATACGTTGCCGGCTACGGCGGCGTTTCACCAGCAGCAATACCAGGTTCAGGATCATAATCACGCTGAAAGCCAGCAACAGCAGACAGGCGCCCAGCGAACGCCACATGGTGACGGCATCGGGTTCGCTATGCAGCGAAATATGGCGAGTACCGTTGGCGTCGATACTGATCTGGGTGATCACGCCGCTCGCTTCAAACGGTGTATGCAGCAGCAGAGATGAAAGGCGTTGCAGTTCCTGCCATTGTTCCTGCGGCGGCAGATCGCGCAGTGGTGCGACCGGCGCCTGATGATTGACGAATTGCCTGCCTTCGTCGCTGCGAATCAGAAAACCGCCCGGCGGCGGGCTGTTCAGTGAATTGGAGGCGGTAATGATTTCACGGCTGTAGAACTCGTCGGTGGCGCTTTTCACCAGCGCATCCAGCGATTCGGCGCTGACCGGGCGTAATACTACGCTCATGCCTTTTAATGCCCCGGAACGCGCTCGCTTAACCAGCAGATCCCAGTTTTTGGCGTTGCCCAGATTGATCAGTGCGTTTTTGAGGCGAGTACAATCTTCTTCTTTCTCGCATAACGCATCGGTTTTCAGCACGATATCCGAGAAGTTATTTAACAAAATCATGCCGGATTTTTGGATGGCGTCCGCCAGTTGCGAACTGACCTGATTATCGCTGGCTGCCGGGTGCAACTGTTCTTTCACCGTCTTTTGCAAGGCCGTGGTTTTCTCAATGGTATCCGATTCCGGTAATGGCAGCGGCGCAGCCTTGTTCCAGTAAATCGCCGCGCAATCGAATGGCGCAAATGCCGAGGCTTTAGAGGCGGTTGGGTTGAGACTGATCGGCGGCACATAACACATACCGCTGCCGCGCACCTGCAACTTGTCGCCGATGTGCAGCGGCATGCGCTCCAGCTCTTCTACCTGACTGACTTTGAGGCTGCTTGCACCCTGAACCCACGCCAGACTGAGCTTCAGCGGTAGGTCAAGCGGCACCGAGGTCAGCAGTAAGGTCAGGCTAAGCAGCGCACCGGCTGCCAATACGGCGTTTTTGCCCCACTGCTGTAACGGAAAGAATTTGACTTCGTTGTGCAACGACAGGTAATTGCCCTGACGAACGACCTGGCGGGTCAGGTAAATATCTACATCGGTTTTTCTGCCGAGGTCATAACCGATATACGGCTGCCAGTGTGGAGGATAGATAAGATCGATATTGCCGAGCGAGACGTTGCCGATCTGGCTTTGGCTGGTGTCGCTAAACAGTCCCATACATTGCGGCGTACCGTGCAGGCAGTGCACCTCGCGGAGCTCTTTTTGCGAAGGAGGTCGAAACAGTTGCCAGCACCCCCAAGCCATCATCAGACAGGCGGCGCCGGCCAGCCAGGGCAACATCGCCAGCGGGCTGGTCAGGCTGAAGACCAGCAGCAGAAAGGCCAGGCTCAGCACCGCACTTTCGCGCAGGCCGCGTGAACGGTGCACCGCGTGTTCTTCTTTCGTTTCCTTGCGAATCGCTACCAGTTCGGTGTGTTCATGGATTTCCGGACGGATGGAGGCCTGCTCGCCTGGGATATCTGAACCGGCGAATGAATCCATCTCGTTGACGAATTCCGTCAGCGAATGACCATTTAATGAAATAACCAGTGGGATCGAACGGGTTTTGATCAGTTCGATTTCATTGTTCTGGGTGATGTATTGCTCCCAGCGTGCCGGCAGGTGGATTTCCTGAGTATCGATGTAATAGCGCCATTTGTTGGGCGCGTCGGTGCTTAACCCGTAGCGGGTAATGCTATGAGTGATGGGATACACCCGGTTGCCCGGCAATAATCGGGGTAACGTAGCCGGGACGGACGCAGAAACCGTGCTGTCCAGATGGGCCATGGTCAGATAACGTTCGATAGCAATACGCTCCGACGCGGTCAGCTGACGATGTCCTGATGGTGTAACCGGCAAACGCCTGGCGAATAGAAGACGACGATACATGAGATAGCCAATGATCCCCCCTACGGTAATCAGACCGGCAAACAATACAGCCAATATGATGAGTATTGTGCGCATATTATCTCCAGCCAACAGCGTAGGGTTCCCTCTGTTATTTCCAGATAGTAACAAAACTACACGAACAATGTTAACCCACGTCGTACAGTTAATGACTGAATTAACCGAACATTGCTTGTTTAACAGTGTATGGTAGCAAGCGAAACGGGGAGCGAGAATGAGGAAAGTCTGAATTTTTTCTGATGAATCCATGTCTGATCTTCACCATGATAAGCATGTCACTTGTATAAAAAAACTAATATGTTTGCATTGTTGCTAATTTGTAAATTCATCATGATGGAGTTGCAGCTACTGTTAATGTTAACGCACAATGTGACTCACTGAATATTCTTTAGGAAACAGCAGCCCTACCGCTTTGTGTTCCGTGTCGGTATTGACCTGAACGGGGAAAGCCTGTTGATGTTTCCTCATCGAGGCCACGATGGATAATAACCTGCAAAAACCCAAAATCCTCAAGGTTGAGACCGTAGCCCGTTCACATCTGTTCAATGTGGAATCCGTTGATCTGGAATTTAGCAACGGTGAGCGCCGTATCTATGAACGTATGCGCCCATCGGGCCGTGAAGCGGTGATGATCGTACCGGTTATCGGCGATGAGCTGCTGTTGATTCGCGAATATGCGGTCGGTATCGAGCAGTATGAGCTGGGGTTTCCCAAAGGTCTGATTGACCCGGGTGAAACGGTGTTTGAGGCGGCGAACCGTGAGCTGATGGAAGAGGTTGGGTTTGGCGCACAACGGTTTGAATTGTTATCAACCCTGACGATGGCACCTTCTTATTTTTCCAGTTGTATGAATATCGTGGTGGCGAACGGCCTCTACCCTCAACGTCTGCAAGGCGATGAGCCGGAACCGTTGCAACTGGTGCGCTGGCCGTTAGCGGATATGATGGCGCTGCTGAAAGAACCGGATTTCCGCGAAGCGCGCAACGTGAGCGCACTATTTTTAGCGCAACAGTTTTTAGCGCAATAATTTTTATCGTAATCAGCTATACCCAAAATAATTCGAGTTGCAGGAAGACGGCGACGCAGCGAATCCCCGGGAGCTTACTCAAGTAAGTGACTGGGGTGAGCGACAAATCTGCCGGGAGCAGATTTGAACGCAGCGCGCTGCGGCCCGTAGGGCGAGGCCCAGGGAGGGGCCGAGTAATAAAGCCAACGCACCTGCAACTTGAAGTATGACGGGTATAAATAGCGCACTGATAATGGCCGCCGGTTGCCGGTATTGCCGTCCGGGCGGCGGTGCAACCAGCGACTTTCGGTGTGAGTCCCTAAAGAAAAAGGCGCATATCGCGCCTTTTTTCTGCTGGTGATGACGGTCTTTGCCGCTGTTGTTGTCGGCGGTGTATCCGCCTAGGGGATCAGAACAGCTCCTCCGCCTGACCGCTGCTGGTGTTGAACAGGGTAGTCCCTGCATCATGCACGGCCCGTTCATTGGGCTGGGTACCGTCGATGAAATATTCCTGACGGCTGTTCGCGCCGCCATCCGACAGTTTGCCGCTGCTGCGATCGATAGTGACCGTGACGATCCCCTGCGGCGGCGGCGTCTTCTGCTCCGGTACGCCGTTCAGCGCGACCTTCATAAAGTCGTCCCAGGCCGGCTCGGCACTTTTCGCACCGCCTTCGTAACCGGAAATCTGGTCGCGAATCACACCGGATGCCGACGTCCGGCCAAGGTCTCGGCGATGATCGTCAAAACCAATCCATACGGAGGCGACGATATTGGGGCCGTAACCTGAGAACCAGGCGTCTTTCGAGTTATTGGTGGTACCGGTTTTACCGCCGATGTCGTGGCGTTGCAGTACCTTACCTGCGCGCCAGCCGGTTCCCATCCAGCCCGGTTCACCGAATACGTTACTGTTGAGCGCGTCTTTGATCAGGAATGCCAAAGGCGTACTGATGACATGCGGCGCGTAAGGCTGCATCGCGGCTTGTCTGGCGACTTCCGACGGGGTAATCGGGTCAACCTGCGGTGCCGCCTGCACCGGATTTTCCTGCGATGTCGCGACATTTTCCATGCTGTCGTCCGACAAGACGGCGGAACGTTGCGTATCCCCGTAAATCACCGGCAGATTGCAGGTATCGCAGACGATTTTCGGCATCGCGGTGAAGAGGTTATTACCGGCGGCATTGTCGATTTTGGTGATGAAGTAAGGGTCCACCAAATAGCCGCCGTTGGCCATGACCGAGTAACCGCGAACAACCTGTAACGGCGTAAAAGACGCCGCGCCGAGCGCCAGCGATTCGGTATGTACGATATTCTGTTCCGGGAAACCGAAGCGCTCCAGATAATTGGCGGCGTAATCCACGCCCATAGCGCGCATGGCGCGCACCATCACCACGTTTTTCGACTGCCCCAGCCCCTGACGCAAACGGATTGGGCCGTCATACTCCGCCGGCGAGTTTTTCGGGCTCCAGTCGGAACCTGCACCCGGATCCCAGCGCGTAATCGGCGCGTCGTTAAGGATGGTAGCCAGCGTCAGGCCTTTATCCATCGCTGCGGTGTACAGGAACGGCTTGATGTTCGACCCTACCTGCCGCAACGCCTGCGTGGCACGGTTGAACTTGCTTTGGTTGAAATCGAAACCGCCGACCAGCGCCAGTACCGCGCCGTCTTTCGGATTGAGCGACACCAACGCCGAGTTGACGTCGGGCACCTGTGCCAGCCACCAGTCGTTATCGACTTTGCGTACCCAGATTTGCTGGCCGGCTTCCAGTACGTCGGTGACGCGTTTGGGCGTGGGGCCTTGCTGATCATCGGAACGGTAGGCGCGGGCCCAGCGTACCCCGACCATCGGCAGTTCGATTTTGTCGCCGCTCGCCAGTATGGCGTGGGCTTTGTCTGCGCCGGCATCGGTCACGACCGCCGGGAAAAGCGGCCCGTAAACCGGCAGTTTTTTCAGTGCTTCGACAATCTTGTCTTGCGTCAGGGCCGGCATGCCGACTTTCCACAACACCTGGTCCGGCCCGCGATAGCCGTGGCGCATGTCATAAGCGATGACATTGTTGTGTACGGCGTCTTCCGCCGCCAGTTGCAACTTACGGGTAATGGTGGTGTAGACCTGATAACCGTCGTTATACGCATCCTCGCCGTAGCGTTTCACCATTTCCTGACGAACCATCTCGGCCAGATACGGCGCGGAGAAAGCGATTTCCGGCGCGTGATAATCCGCCACCAGTTTTTCGCTACGGGCTTGATTGTACTGCGCCTGTGTAATGTAGTTTTCGTCCAACATGCGGGACAACACCACATTACGGCGAGCAACGGCGCGATCGTAGGAATAGAGCGGGTTGAAGGTAGACGGAGCCTTCGGCAGGCCGGCAATCATCGCCATCTGCGCCAACGTCAACTGGTCAACCGGGCGGCCGAAATACACCTGCGCCGCCGCACCGACGCCGTAAGCGCGGTAACCCAGATAGATCTTGTTCAGATACAGCTCAAGGATTTCTTCTTTAGTCAGCGTTTGCTCAATGCGAATCGCCAGAAACACTTCCTTGATTTTACGCAGCAGCGTGCGTTCCGGGCTCAGGAAGAAGTTTCTCGCCAATTGTTGGGTGATGGTACTGGCCCCCTGCGACGCATGGCCGGAAGTCAGGGCGATTACCGCCGCACGGATGATCCCCTGCGGGTCAACGCCGTGATGCTCAAAAAAGCGGCTGTCTTCCGTTGCGATAAACGCGTTCACCAGTGTCGGCGGGATCTGCTCCAGCTTCAGCGGGATACGCCGTTTTTCACCGAACTGGGCGATCAGTTCGCCATCGGCGCTGTAAACCTGCATCGGAGTCTGCAGGCGAACATCTTTCAGCGTGGCGACATCGGGTAATTGTGGCTCGATATAGCGATAGAGGCCATAGAGCGAAGCAACTCCCAGCAGAATGCAACTCACTGCAAGGATGAATAGGTACTTTACGAACTTCACCGGAGATTTTCCATTCAGTAGCAATTGAATAGTTTATAAACAGACGGGCGCTAGTATAAAGGGAAGCCAGCAAGGTGGATATACCTGTCGTCTTTCAGGTTACAGGCGCATGGCTGCTCTCTGTTCCCGGCCCTTTCCCCTTGAGGGTAAGGCAAAATAACCGGGCATTACTCTGCTGTCGCCCAGCCTGCATCTCGACGCCCATCGGGTATCTGTTCTGTTGTGAAACGATAAGGAGATCGAACATTCATGGCTTATCCCATCTGGCAGGTTGGGCTGGACATCCAGAACGGTTTTATACGTGCTATGGCCGTACAACGCCGCCGATATGGCTGGCAATTGCGCCATTGGTGGCAGTTGCCGTTACCGGATGGCACATTACGCGGCGGTAGTCTACATCATCCCACTGAACTTTGTACGGTTCTTCGTCAATGGCGGCAGGAATTGCCACGATTTGTTTCATTGAGGTTGGGGTTTCCCGCCCCGCGAGTGCTGCAACAGCGGCTGGCGATGCCGGACCGGCGGTTGCGTGAACCTCAGCGCGGCGAATATATCCGCAAAATGGCGGTCAAGGCGTTGCCGGTTAGCGGCGACGATTTGGCGCTGGATTATCGCCCCGATCCGCAAACCCCCAATATGTTGCTGGTTACGGCGGCACGTCAAACTGAGCTGGATATCTGGCTGCATTGTTTGCGCGATGCCGGCTTGCAACCCGATGCAGTGGATATTACGCCTTGTGCGCTGCGTTGTATGGCCGCCCGTGCCGGACTGGCGGACGATCGTTTGCTGTTGCACCGTTTTGACGATCACTGGTTGTGGGTGTCGCCGCTGAAAGCGCCTTTGGCGTTTGGCACGTTTCATCCGGATGACATGGCGGATGGGGCGACAGATATTCAGGTAGAGCCTGATCTCATAAAGTATGTGAGTACCTGCTATCAAAAAGAGGTGTCACCTGTTGCCTATCTTAGCGCCTCAACGCCGGCCGGGTTGCAACACACATCCGCCTCTCTGGCGGCCTGGTCACCCCTGACGGCATTTAGTCAGCAACGGCCCCCATTACCGGCGTTTCCCGCGGCTTTTGCTATTGCCGGCGGGCTGGCTATCCGCCCGGAGGATTCACCATGCTGACCGTCAATCTTCTGGTATGGCGCCCGCGTCTGTTATATCGGCGTATGCGGCTAAGTCTGTTGCTGGC
This sequence comes from Dickeya chrysanthemi NCPPB 402, assembly GCF_000406105.1. NCBI lineage: Bacteria > Pseudomonadati > Pseudomonadota > Gammaproteobacteria > Enterobacterales > Pectobacteriaceae > Dickeya > Dickeya chrysanthemi. The sequence goes on from NZ_CM001974.1 coordinate 315,476, forward strand.
CGGCATTGTGCTGCTGGGGATCGGTGGTGCGGCGGCCATACTTCGTGGGCACTACCAGCAACAACGAATGTGGTGGACGCAACAAATAGAGTGGGTCGTGTTGCAACCGCCGCGTTATGAGCAGCTTTATCTTCAGACGCTCGCCGCCTGGCAGCAGCGGGAAACCCGACTGGCGCAACAGGCGGCGCAGGAGCAGAGTCGGCGACGGAATCTGCGTTATCAGATCTTGCTTGAGCAACTGCCCATCGTACTGCCGGATTCGCTGTGGCTGACGGAAATTAGCGATGACGGTTCACGAATCCATGTATCCGGAGTGAGTAATCACTATTCTGCGGTTGTCGCCTTGACGAATGCAATGGCGGTATTACCTCACATCGCGGATGCCGGCGTACAACAGACGGAGCGTGATCCACAAAATCGCGCTCGGCTGAATTTTTCGCTGCACCTCTACTGGCAGGATGTCGCCGAGTCTGGAGAAAAAGCGTGATGCGGTGGCTTTATCCTCAGGCCGCACACTGGCTGAGCGCGCCACTGTGGCTATGGTTACTGGCGCCGTCGGCGGCGATCCTGTTGGCGGCGCTTATTGGCGGTGGAGTGTGGATGTCGGCAGAGCAGCAGCACCTGCGGCAGCTCAAGCAGCAGTATCGGGATGGTGAGAACGCCATTGAGCAGTGGCGGCGCAAAATTACGCCGTTACCCGACTTGCACTCGCTGCAGCGTTGGTTGGCCGGGCAGCCCTTATCTGCGGAGGACTGGCCGTTAAATCGTATCTCGTCGCTGCTGGATGCACCGCTGCATGACAGCGGCGTGCATCTGGAAGCCTGGCAGCCATTATCGGCGCAAGCGCGTCATGGCTCCTCTCCCGCCTGGCGACTGGTTTTCAATGCCGAATACGGGGAAACGCTGGATTTCCTTTCTCGGTTTAGCCAGTTGCCGGTAGTGCTGCGTATCGATCGCATCACGATCCGAAAGGTTCCCGCCGGGTTACGTACCGAGCTGCAATTGTCGCTGCCACAACCGCCGGAGGCCAAACCATGAAAAGAGGGCGGATCGGGGTGCTGTGGGCCGGTTTGTTTCTGTGCTGCATGGGTGCCGAAGCGGTGACGCGCGACCCATTCCAGCCGTTATCAACGGCTTCATGCGATGACAACCCGGTGAAGGATAAGTGGCAATTGAAAGGGATGGTGGGGTCATCGTCGCAGTGGGTTGGATGGTTGTTCCAGCCCCAAAGCCACTGGCTGCGTGTTCGTGACGGGGATGTGTTGCCTTTGGGCGATTGGCAGGTTATGCGGCTCGACCGTAGCGGCGTTGTGTTACGCACGACCGGCGGGCAGGGACGCTGTGAGACGGCGGAGATTCATCTTAACGCGCCTTTTCATCACAACATGGAGTGAAATATGGAAACAGGACGTTTTCCCAACGGGCGATTCCGCCGCTACGGCTGGCTGGTGATGTTATTTTGCAGCATGCTGGCCGAAGCCAGCCGCGACGAGCCGGTTTCGCTGGCATTTGATGATGTGCCGGTCCAGCGTGTATTGCAGGCGCTGGCGGACCATCAGCAGCTCAATCTGGTCGTAGCCCCTGGTGTGGCAGGCAATGTTAGCCTGAATTTGCACCAGGTTCCCTGGCAGCAGGCGCTGGATATTATTTTGCGTATGGGGCAACTGACGCTTGAACGGCAGGACAGCGTCATGATGGTTTACCCCGATACCGTGATGAAAGACAGGCAGCAGAAACAGGAAGAACTGGCGGCTAAACAACGCCTGCAACTGCCGTTGCAGAACTTGTCCGTCACTTTGCAGTACGCAGAGGCCGCCGATGTGGTGGCCAATTTGCAAAGCCAGCGCGGTACGTTGCTGACGGAACGCGGCAACGTAACCGTAGACAAACGTACCAATACCTTGTTGGTCCGGGATGTCGGTTCGGCGCTGGAGCAGATTCGTCCCTGGATTGAGGAACTGGATAAGCCGTTATCGCAGGTACAACTGGCGGCGCATATCGTTACCATCAGTAGCGAGCATCTCAAGGCATTAGGCGTTAATTGGGGGCTGGGCGATGGCATGGCGACGGGGCAAGCGCTGCAAATGAATAATTTTAACGTCAGCTTGCCGATAGAATCGCCCGCCATTAACGCCGGTTTTCATCTGGCAAAGTTGAACGGACGACTGCTGGATCTGGAATTGATGGCGCTGGAACAAGAAAACGAGGTGGAGATCATTGCCAGTCCACGTTTGTTTACTGCGCATCAGCAGACGGCCAGCATCAAACAAGGTACGGAAATCCCGTATCAGGTATCCAGCGGTGCGAGCGGTTCGACATCGATCGAGTTTAAAGAGGCGGTACTGGGCATGGAGGTCACGCCGCGGATTCTGCATGGCGGGCAGATTACGCTTAATCTGCTGATTAGCCAGAATATGCCGGGGCGCGCCATTAAGCAGGGGGAAGACGGGGAGATTCTAGCGATCGATAAACAGGAGATCCAGACTCAGGTTACCGTTCAGGATGGCGAAACCATTGTGCTGGGCGGTATTTTCCAGCAGCAAAAAAATCAGGCGGAACGTCAAGTGCCGGGGTTAGGGGCGTTGCCTGGCATCGGTGCGTGGTTCCGTAGCGGCAACCGGCAGCATACCCGACGCGAACTGGTGATCTTTATTACGCCGACCTTGATTCAGGCGGCTAAACGCAAGCCCGCAGCCTGATTAACGACCCCGGCGGACAACGGGATTTAGCCGCCCGCTTTACTAAATAGTGTCCTTCATCGTTTGACGATACCGTCGTTTTAGCATACAAGGATAGCGGCTTGAGCACGGAAGTGGTGTTACATCAGCGGTGTATACCCCAAACGCACTTCAAGTTGCAGGACAAAATGCGGGTGTTTTGAACAACGCGCCGTGTTGGCCCTTCAGGGCGAAGCCCGGTAATGGGCCGAGTAAGAAAGCCGACTTTCCTGCAACATGAAGTATCACGGGTGTAGATAAAACGCACGGTTTATCGCTGCCTGGTTCGTGTGGCATTTTATTCGGTTGCCAAACTACCCTGAGTATTGAGATAATTTTTTGTCTGATTCTCGCACTATCGCTCATGAGGTTTCAGTTTAGGTTCCGCCGCAGGTTACATGGCGGGGCGGGTTATCATTAACGAATTTCTTAGTAATACCAAAAAAATGGCAGAGAAACGCAATATCTTTCTGGTTGGGCCGATGGGTGCCGGCAAAAGCACTATTGGCCGTCAGTTAGCTCAGCAGCTCAATATGGAATTTTTCGACTCCGATCAAGAAATTGAGCGACGTACCGGGGCTGATGTGGGCTGGGTATTTGATGTGGAAGGCGAGGAAGGCTTCCGCGAGCGCGAAGAGAAAGTCATTAATGAATTGACGGAAAAGCAGGGTATCGTGCTGGCAACGGGCGGTGGTTCGGTGAAATCACGCGAAACCCGCAATCGCTTGTCTGCACGTGGCGTGGTGGTGTATCTGGAAACCACGATTGAAAAACAGTTGGCCCGTACTCAACGAGATAAAAAACGTCCGTTGCTTCAGGTTGAAACCCCACCACGCGAAGTGCTGGAGGCATTGGCGAAAGAGCGTAATCCGCTGTATGAAGAAATCGCCGATGTTACGATTCGCACCGATGAACAAAGCGCCAAAGTCGTTGCCAACCAGATCATCAGCATGCTGGAAAACAACTGATTTTGTGTAATCTCCTGTATACCACAGGCTTCTGACAGATCAATGGAACGCGCATGGAAAGAGTCACCGTAACCCTCGGGGAACGTAGTTACCCCATTACGATAGCTGCCGGTCTTTTCAATGATGCGGCTTCTTTTATGCCGCTGAAAGCGGGCGATCAGGCCATGCTGGTGACCAATGAAACGTTGGCTCCACTGTATCTGGATGCGGTACGTGATCGGTTGGAGAAAAGTGGTGTGCGGGTGGATCAGGTCATTTTGCCTGATGGTGAACAGTTCAAGTCTTTGGCTGTGCTGGAGCAGGTATTTTCCGCATTACTCGCTAAACCGCATGGCCGCGATACGACGTTGGTCGCGCTGGGCGGCGGCGTCATTGGCGATCTGACCGGATTTGCCGCGGCCTGTTATCAGCGCGGCGTGCGCTTTATTCAGGTTCCCACCACGTTGTTGTCTCAGGTTGATTCTTCTGTCGGCGGCAAAACGGCTGTCAATCATCCGCTTGGTAAAAATATGATTGGCGCGTTTTACCAGCCGGCCTCAGTGGTGGTCGATCTGGATTGTCTTAAGACGTTGCCGGCACGCGAGCTCTCTTCCGGTCTGGCTGAAGTGATCAAATACGGCATTATTCTCGACAGCGCCTTTTTCGAGTGGCTTGAAACGCATATCGATGAGGTTCGCAACCTGGAAAGCGCCGCGTTGGCCTACTGCATTCGTCGTTGTTGTGAACTGAAGGCGGAAGTGGTGGCGGCGGATGAGCGTGAGTCCGGACTGCGCGCCTTGCTGAATTTAGGCCACACTTATGGACATGCCATTGAAGCGGAAATGGGGTATGGCAACTGGCTGCATGGCGAAGCCGTAGCCGCGGGTATGGTGATGGCGGCGCAGGCCGCACGTCGTCTCGGCCAGTTGAATGCCGATGATGTCGAGCGTATCAAAGCCCTGTTGCTGCGTGCCGGATTGCCTGTTACCGGGCCGCGCGAAATGGTTCCGCAAGCGTATCTGCCGCACATGATGCGGGATAAGAAGGTTCTGGCAGGAGAGCTGCGTCTGGTTCTGCCTACGGCGATTGGTCAATCGGAAGTTCGTTCCGGCGTATCACACGAACTGGTGTTGGCATCGATAGCCGACTGCCTTCCCTAAATCCGCCATCTGCCGGCTGAATAGCCAGCAGATGGCGTCGCAGTAGTTTACGTTTAAAATACAATGCCTTATGATTTAGTCTTTCGCAGTTTGAGATGTGTGCGGAAGCTAGCCTTTCAGTTGGAGGGTATAAATGGATGAGTTCAATCCGGAAGAAGAGCTGAAGCCGGATACCAGCGATAGACGCCCGGTGCGTCAGCACAGACGAGGCAAAAGCTTCTCTGCCCCCAGTGTTTCGCTATCCAGACAACACACCATGATTGGTATTGGTATCGTCGTTCTGGTGCTGTTGATCATCGGCATAGGTTCTGCTTTGCAATCTCCCAGTCAGAATTCCTCTTCCGCATCGTCGCAATCGGCAGGCTCTGGTAAGAATATCGATCTGTCATCGTCTATGTCTTCCAGTCAGGAACCAGCCGCTATGTCTTCCAGTCAGGAACCGGCAGCGTCTCAGCCGTCTTCTCCTGCACCGACGGGCAACCAGAATGCGGGGGGAACCGGAGCGCCGCAGACGTTGAGCGGTCAACCTGTTTCCGGCACGCCTACGCAGGCGCCGTTGCCTGCGCAGAGCAACGGCCAGCAGCGTATTGAATTGCCGGGGAACATCACTGATGCGCTGTCTCAGCCTCAGCAGCAGGATCGGGTTAACGCGTTTTCTGCCGGGTTACCGACCGAGCCGGCAACCGTGTTCTCGCCGACGGCTAAAGGCGGACGCATGCCGTCCGTAGAGAAGTCGCCTTCCCATGTGCAGGCAGAAAAACCGTCAGCGCCGGCATCCCATAAAACCGCCGCCGAGGCAAAAGAAGCGGCTAAACCTGCAACGAATACCCATCGGGCACCGACGACGGCAGTAACGCCTGCCCCGTCCAGTAAGCCGGTAACGGCGGTTAAACCGGCGACATCGACGGGAAGTCAGGGCAATGCGGCTATTCAGAGTGCGCCTGCCAGCCACTTTACTGTGCAACTCAGCAGTGCGTCCCGTGAAGACTCTCTCAAGACGTATGCGCGGGAACAGCGGCTGACGAATTACTGGGTATATGAAACGAAACGCGACGGGCGACCCTGGTATGTTCTGGTGAATGGTGTTTACGCCTCGCCGGAAGATGCCAAGCGTGCTATTGCGTCCCTGCCTGCTGATGTTCAGGCGAAAAAACCATGGGTCAGGCCGATCCGTCAGGTGAAGCAGGACTTGACCAAGTAACACCAATTGGCCCTGATGTGCTGTCTTAACAGAGTACAATCCGTGGCTCTGAACTGTGTGAGTAACTAACGACGGCATGAAGAAAAACCGCGCGTTCTTAAAATGGGCCGGTGGGAAATATCCGCTGGTGGAGGAGATTCGCCGATATCTGCCAGCGGGAGAGCGATTAATCGAGCCTTTCGTGGGTGCGGGTTCCGTGTTTCTCAATACCGACTACGACAGCTATATTCTGGCTGATATCAACAGCGATCTGATTAATCTCTATAAAATCGTTAAAAACGAGACCGATGCTTTTATCAGCGATGCCCGCAAGCTGTTTATCGATGAGGTCAACACCTCGGATGTATTTTATCAACTGAGAGACGAGTTCAACCTCTGTACTAATGACTATCGTCGGGCATTGTTGTTTCTGTATCTGAACCGGCATTGTTATAACGGTCTGTGCCGCTATAACATGCGGGGTGAGTTCAATGTGCCGTTCGGGCGCTATAAAAAGCCTTATTTTCCGGAAGAAGAGCTTTATTGGTTTGCGGAAAAGGCACAGAACGCGACCTTCGTTTGCGAGCATTATCAACAGACGCTGACCAACGCGACCTCGGGTTCGGTGGTGTATTGCGATCCGCCTTATGCGCCGTTGTCGGCGACGGCCAACTTTACGGCGTACCACACTAACAACTTTAACCATCAGGACCAGCAAAATCTGGCGCAACTGGCGCAACGGTTATCGTCGCAAAACCAGATCCCGGTGCTGATTTCCAATCATGATACGGTGCTGACTCGTGAATGGTATCGTGATGCGTCATCGTTGTATGTGGTCAAAGCGCGCCGTACCATCAGCCGCAATATTTCGGGCCGCAGTAAGGTGAATGAATTGCTGGCGTTGTATTGTCAGGCGACGTCCTGAGCGTGGCAACGCGCGATGGGCGGGGGAACCGGTGAAAAGGTATCCTGTGTTCCCCGCGAACAGTGTTGTTCATGAATGCCGTTCTTCATACACAGTGTTCTTCGTAAGTAGTGTTCTTCGTAAACACAATGTTCTTCGTAGACACCATGTTCTTCGTAAACACCGTGTTCTTCGTAAACATAGTGTTTTTCGTAAACATAGTGTTCCCCAACAGAGTGGCTGTACAGGCGTGCCGTCAATGGCCGAACCCGGCAGCGGAATGCAGACTTGATGGTTTGGAGAAACGCATGAAACCGTTTTTAATCGCCCCGTCTATTTTGTCGGCTGACTTTGCCCGTCTTGGCGAGGACACCGCGCGCGCGCTGGCTGCCGGGGCGGATGTCGTTCACTTTGATGTGATGGATAACCACTACGTTCCCAATCTGACGATTGGCCCGCTGGTGCTGAAATCCTTACGCAATTACGGCATCACCGCGCCGGTGGATGTGCATCTGATGGTCAAACCGGTGGACAGACTGATACCTGATTTTGCCGAAGCGGGAGCCAGCTTCATTACGTTTCATCCCGAGGCATCCGAGCATGTCGACCGTACGTTGCAACTGATCAAGGATCATGGTTGTAAAGCCGGACTGGTGTTTAACCCCGCTACATCGTTGAGTTATCTTGATTATGTGATGGATAAGCTGGATATCATTCTGCTGATGTCGGTGAATCCGGGCTTTGGCGGCCAGTCGTTTATTCCATCAACGCTGGATAAGCTACGTCAGGTGCGTCGGCGGATTGATGAAAGCGGTTATGACATCCGCCTTGAAGTGGATGGCGGCGTCAAAGTGGATAACATCGCCCAGATTGCGGCTGCCGGCGCCGACATGTTCGTGGCCGGTTCGGCAATTTTCGGCCAGCCGGATTATCGTGCGGTGATTGACCGTATGCGGCAGGAACTGAAGGCGGTGCGTCATGACTGATTTTGCTGCGATTCGTGGGTTGGCGTTTGATCTGGATGGTACGCTGGTCAATAGTGCGCCGGGGCTGGCTAAAGCCGTGGATATGACATTAGGTGCGTTGTC
>NZ_CM001974.1:323571-325352 GCF_000406105.1 Dickeya chrysanthemi NCPPB 402
AGCCGACGGACAGGCAGATTCAGGACGCCCGAACGCTGTTCGATAAGTATTATGCCCGCACGGTAGACAGCGGCAGTCTGTTGTTCCCAGAGGTGCAGGACACACTGGACGAACTGGCCGGACGCGGCTTTCGTATGGCGGTGGTCACCAATAAACCGACGCCGTTTGTCGCGCCGCTGCTGGATATGCTGGGGATTGGGCGCTATTTCTCGCTGATTTTGGGCGGCGATGACGTCACCGAGAAAAAACCGCATCCGGCGCCGTTATATATGGTGCTGGGTAAGTTGGGTCTGCGGGTGAACGAATTGCTGTTTGTCGGCGACTCGCGTAATGATATACAGGCAGCCCGCGCCGCCGGATGCCCTTGCGTCGGTATGACGTACGGTTATAACTATGGCGAGGCGATCGCCCTGAGTCACCCTGACGTGGTGCTGGATCGCTTTGCGGATTTATTGACCCTTGATGGGTTATCCTTTTTAAACGATCAGGAAGCATGACATGAGTAAGCCCATTGTATTTAGCGGCGCACAGCCGTCAGGCGAGTTGACCATTGGTAACTACATGGGTGCGTTACGTCAGTGGGTCAATATGCAGGATGATTTTCACTGCATCTATTGTATCGTCGATCAGCACGCGATCACCGTACGTCAGGATCCGCAGCAATTACGCAAGGCGACGCTGGATACGCTGGCGCTTTATCTGGCCTGTGGCATCGACCCGCAAAAGAGCACGATTTTCGTTCAGTCGCATGTGCCGGAACACGCACAGTTGAGCTGGCTGCTGAACTGCTACACCTATTTTGGTGAGCTGAGTCGCATGACCCAATTCAAGGACAAGTCCGCCCGTTATGAGGAAAACATCAACGCCGGGCTGTTCGACTATCCGGTCCTGATGGCGGCCGATATCCTGCTGTATCAAACCAATCAGGTGCCGGTGGGTGAAGATCAGAAACAGCATCTGGAACTCAGCCGGGATATCGCCCAGCGCTTCAACGCGATTTACGGCGACGTTTTCCGCGTGCCGGAGCCGTTTATTCCTAAATCCGGCGCACGGGTGATGTCCCTGCTGGAGCCCACCAAAAAGATGTCCAAGTCGGATGATAACCGTAATAACGTCATCGGGTTGCTGGAAGACACGAAATCGGTGGTGAAGAAGATCAAACGTGCCGTAACCGATTCCGACGAGCCGCCGGTGGTACGCTACGATCAGCAAAACAAGGCGGGGGTTTCCAACCTGTTGGATATTCTCTCTGGGGTGACGGGGAAATCCATCCCCGACCTGGAGAAAGAGTTTGAAGGGCAGATGTATGGGCATCTGAAAGGCGCGGTAGCCGATGCCGTATCCGGTATGTTGAGCGAGTTGCAGGCGCGTTATCACCGCTTCCGTGATGATGAAGCTTTCCTGCAGCAGGTGATGCGCGATGGCGCGCAAAAAGCCAGCGCGCGTGCGCAGGAAACGCTGCGTAAGGTGTATGACGTGGTGGGATTTGTCGCACGTCCGTAACCTGATTTGCGTTCGTCGCCGTTCAGACAGCGCCGTCTCCATACCGGAGACGGCGTTTTTTATGGACGAATGGCGGGCGCATAACTGAAAAAAGAGTGTAAATAGGGCAACTGCCTAATCATAGGGCGGATAATTTTCACAAATGTTATAAATTGCCTAATGACCTCACAGCAGACTTCCTCAATAATCGATATAAATAAAACGCAATTTTATTAAATCAGCACTGTGTTTTTATTCTTGCCGCATACATAAAAGCCCGTGCTGGCAGGCGCTCCACC
>NZ_CM001974.1:325452-380948 GCF_000406105.1 Dickeya chrysanthemi NCPPB 402
TGTTGATCCAGCACTAATAAGGCTTGCGGCGTATCTTCCTTTTGACCGTTTTCCTTCCCCGGTAACGCAATATGGGTGCCGGGGAAGTCGGATCGTGACCATCGTATTGTTATTCAGGCGGGCAACAGAGCAAATAGTGCTCTTTTTTTCGCCAATGGGTGGTCGGGATCGCGTAAAAAAAGGTAAATGGGTAGCGCAGAAAGGGACGGCTATTTAAAATCGGTACGCTTTCTGTCGTTGATCCTCAAAAGGAATTCTTCATGTCAAAACGTATACTGGCAGCGGTAGTCACTGTATTTTCTCTGACCGCTTTTTCACCGGCTTTTGCCGCTACTACCACGTCCACCCATGTGCTGCTGACAACCTCTGCGGGCAACATCGAACTGGCTCTGGATGATCAAAAAGCGCCGGTTTCTGTGAAAAACTTTGTTGATTACGTCAACAGTGGTTTTTACAACGGCACTATCTTCCACCGGGTGATCCCTGGGTTCATGGTTCAGGGTGGCGGTTTCAGCAGTGATATGAAACAGAAACCCACCAATCCGCCTATCAAGAATGAAGCGGACAATGGCCTGCGTAACCTGCGTGGCACCATATCCATGGCACGCACCAGCGAAAAAGACAGCGCCACCAGCCAGTTCTTTATCAATGTTGCGGACAACGCTTTTCTGGATCATGGCCAGCGTGATTTTGGCTACGCCGTCTTCGGTAAAGTGGTAAAAGGCATGGAAGTGGCTGACAAGATTTCTCAGGTTCAGACAGAAAATGTGGGGCCGTACCAGAATGTGCCTTCTAAACCGATTGTGATTCAGTCAGTGAAGATTATTAAGAAATAACCACCTGCTGACCCGACATGTCCTGATGAGAGGTTAACCTGTCCCTTTGCCGTTAAACGGCAAGGGGACTTTTCATTTCAATCGACGCTATGCGTCCGCTTGCGCCTTTCTTTGCCCGGTTATTGCGCCTGTATCGGCTAATCAAATAGGTCATGCCAGCCACTGGGCATGACTGGCATTTTCAATGGCAGATAATACCGGAGTGATTTATTCCAGCTCTTTAGCCATTTGCTGCAACCAGGTATCCACATTCGTGCTCGGGATCGTCAGCGCGCGTTTGGTGGCGGTGGCGGTCGGATACCCTCCCACTTCGCTCTGGCTGTTGACGAATGTGCCGCTGCGTTTCTGGAAGTCGTTAACGATGCGTTTATCCACCGTGTCGCGGTCTTTCGGACGAGCGCCGGCATGTTGTGTTACCTGATTGGCTACCGACGAGGCGCTGATCGCAGTCAACCCGGTGGGCCACACCGGCGCCGATTTCAGCAGGTTAATGCCCGTGCCGGAGGTTTGAGCCACGGCTTTGCCTGCTTTGTCGAAGGCCAGGTTATCGCTCATCCAGACATCGCCGCCGGTGGTATTGCTGCCAACCAGCGACAGGCCGGATTTGGTGTTGGCACCGTGATACATCACGTTACCGGCGATCGCCACTTTGGCGTTAACCGGCAGAGAACGACCTTCCCATTCGCTCTGAATTGCGCCAATACGAATGCCCCAAATACCTGGGTTGTAGATCAGGTTGTTGACGACAACGCCGGTGGTCGCGCCCTTGAACCATGGGTTGCGTTCGTTGTTGTGGGCGTACAGGTTGCCGATGATTGCCGCGTTGGTCACGTTATCGTGGACCAGCGTGCCCATCGAGTGAATGCCTTTAGAGTGGCTGGAGTCGTACAGACCTTCTGCAATGATGTTGTTGGAGAAGGTGACGTTATGCGCGGTGCCGGACTGGCCGTCGTAACGCGGGCCGGAAACCGACAGGTTTTCATCGGTGCCCCAGGCAAAGCTGCAATGGTCCACCACCACGTTGTAGGCATTCGGCCCGGTGAGCGACACGTCTTTTTCAAAGCCGCTCTTTTTGGCGTGGCCGTTATCGCCGATGCGGAAACGGATATGCTGCATCAGGACGTCATGGGTGGAGATCGACATACCGCCCTTAACCAGGGTGATACCTGGCGATGGCGCTGTTTGCCCGGCAATGGTGACGTAGGGTTCGGCGAGCCGGATGTCTTGCTCGTTGAGGTCAATAATACCGCCCACTTCAAACACGATAATACGCGGGCCTTTGGTAGCCAGCGCTTCGCGCAGCGAGCCGGCGCCGCTGGATGCCAGTGTGGTGACGCGAATAACTTTGCCGCCGCTGCCGGCCACCGTTTCGGTGCCGAATCCTTTCAGGTCAGGGGCGGCAGTACTGGCGGCCTGAGCGGTCAGGACGCTGGTACTGAATAATAATGTGAATAACAGGGTGTGTTTCATCATGGCTTGATCCCTATGCCGGGGGGGCTTGTCCTGCCTGATGGCGAGGAGCGGCTAAATAAAAAACGGGCGAGTAAAGCGTGCTCTCCCGTCCAGAATGAATCTTGCGATAACCGCCCGGCAGAGCCGGGCGGAGGGCGTTCCAGGCATCAGCGATGCCGACGGGAACGGATTATTTACAGGCTGAGCTGGCCAGCGTGGCCAGGTTTTTGCCTACACCGGCGTAGTTGGCCAGTTTGTCTTTCACGCACTGTGCGCTAACCGGGCTGTAGCTATAAGGCACGGTCGGGTAGGTGCCAGTGGAGGTCCAGGTGTCAGCGTTGCGGTACTCTTTTGTATCCGGCGTCCAGGTGATGTTGTAGGTGGCGAAATCAGCCGGTTTGGTGATGTTGTTGCCTTTCAGCACCCAGGTGCCGAAGTTGCTGCCGTCATAGCGGGAGGTGACCGGGCTCACCGCGTTTTCGAACCAGTTGTTTTCGATCAGCGCCTTGCCGTTCTGACGGACGTTCAGGCCGGAACTGGTGATACCGGTGTACAGGTTGTTGTAGGCATGGACGTTACCACCGCGCTGCAACGGCAGACGAGCATTGACGTCGCTGTAGATGTTGTGGTGATAGGTGATGTTGCGTTCAGCCGTGTCGGAGGAGCTGAAACCAGACAGGCCGACTTTCTTCACGCCGTGGATGTAGTTGTAAGAGATGGTGACGTAAGTCGCGCCTTTTTTGATATCGATCGCGGATTCGAAGGTGGTGTCGCCATCTTTAGTACCGTCGCACTCGTGGTTAGCGGCAAACAGTTCGTTATGATCCAGCCAGACGTTCGGCGAGTTGTCGATACGGAACATATCGCCGTCCTGAGCCCCGCCCGGCAGGTAGCCGATACGCATGTTGCGTACCACGATGTCGGAAGAGTTGACGATCCAGATACCGAAGTTAGCGGAAGAACCGTTGGCACCGATAATGGTGAGCCCTTTGGTGAAATCTTTGATTTCCACGCCACGGGCATCTTTGCTCCACTGGCCGCAGATATTGGCGGCGGCGGCATTAATCAGGCTGTCTTCGTTGCCGGTATAGGTGATCACCAGCGGATAAGCCCCGCCTTTCACTTTTTTGCCGTTAGCGTCGACTTTAGCGGCTTCAATGATATTGACGATGTCCTGCATTGAGCTGGCCGTTTTCTTCACGGCGCCGGAGACGTCACCACCGTCCGTTTTGGTATAACCGCCGGTATCCGCGGCCAGGCTGTATTGACTGAATGCCAACAGCAGGCCGGCGGCAATCGGAGTAATGAGTGATTTCATGAGTCGAGTTCCTGTTTTTTAAAAAAATATGAGATGGGCATTTATCGTTCCACATGCCCTTACTTATGGTTGATGCGGTAGGGATATTCCCGCCATGTTTTCTGTTAGTCGCATGAATCACGTCGGGTATAGATAAGTAAAACCGAATCACACGCATCAACCTGTGCTCAGTTTTAGCTCAAAAAGGATACATTTCAATAGTTGGAACGCCGGTTCATTATTAGTATCTATTATGTTTTTTCGAATTATGACAGGCGTCACTTTTTGTGGACGGAGTTCCGACCTGTCGCTTATAACCGTTAATAATTAAAAAGCTATTGATTATTAAATTTGTCTGAAAAGCGACGTCAGGCTTGTGCATCTTGCCGGGTTCTCAGTGGATCGGTAGCAAAAAAAGAGCGGGCATTGAGCCCGCTCGAGGGTGGGATAACCCGGTGAGTCAGGCGGATGCGCCTGCCTCTGCGTGAGATTATTTACAGGCTGTGCTGGTCAGCGTGGCCAGATTTTTACCCACGCCGGCATAGCCAGGCAGTTTGTCCTTCACGCATTGTGCGCTGACCGGGCTGTAGTTGTAGGCCACGGTCGGGAAGGTGCCGGTGGAGGTCCAGCTGTCGGCATTCACATAAGGCTTGGTGTCGGCCGTCCAGGTGATGCTGTAGGTAGAGAAGTCGGCCGGTTTGGTGATGTTGTTGCCTTTCAGCACCCAGGTACCGAAGTTTTTGCCGTCATAACGGGACGTTACCGGGTTTATCGCCTTCTCGAACCAGTTGTTTTCGATCAGTGCCTGGCCGTTCTGGCGCACGTTCAGGCCGGAACCGGTGATGTTGGTGTACAGGTTGTTGTAAGCGTGAACCAGACCACCACGTTGCAACGGCAGACGGGCGTTAACGTCGTTGTAGTAGTTATGGTGATAGGTAATATTGCGGCCGGTATCACTGCTGCTGGAACCATCCAGACCCACTTTTTTCACACCGTGGATGTAGTTGTAGGAGACGGTGACGGTGTTCGACGCGCCCTTGATATCAACGGCGGATTCAAAGGTGGTGTCGTTGTCCGGTGTGCCGTCGCACTCATGGTTGGCGGCGAACAATTCGTTATGGTCAACCCAGACATTCGGCGAATCGTCGACGCGGATCATGTCGCCATCTTTAGCGCCGCCCGGCAGGTAGCCGATACGCATGTTCTGTACCACCACATCGGAGGATTTCTTAATCCAGATGCCGAAGTTGGCGGAAGAACCGTTGGCGCCAATGATGGTGATGCCTTTGGTGAACTCTTTGATTTCTACGCCACGCGGGTCTTTGCTCCACTGGCCGCAGATATTGGCGGCAGCGGCGTTGATCAACGAGTCTTCGTTACCGGTATAGGTGATTACCAGCGGATAGGCGCCGCCTTTCACTTTTTTGCCGTTGGCATCCAGACGTGCGGCGTCGATGATATTGACGATATCCTGCATCGAGGTTGCGGTCTTGCTGACGGCACCCGTCACGTTGCCCCCTGCAGTAGCGGCGTAGCCACCGGTATCGGTAGCGGCCAGCAAAGGTTGGCTGAGCGCCAGTAACAGTCCAGCGGTAATTGGGGTAATGAGTGATTTCATAGCCAGTATTCCTTTTCTCTAAACCATAAATATGTTGTGGGCATGAGTTATTCCCTGCGCCCGTAGTGGGTGTTGACCGGGATGCATTGGTAAGGCTTGCCAATCTATTCCGGTAACCCACGTCAGTCTTAGTGTAAAAATCAAACAATTCAATAATTGAAATACCATTTCATTATCTTGATCGAATAGATTTTCTAATAGTTTTGAGCGAGCTCACGCTAACGGATTCCGCTAATGACACCGGATGAAATTATTTAGTAAATCTTCATTGTTTTGGTTTGGTATGAATTGTGAAGCCGCTCACTTACATGACGACGAGCCCGTTGATGGGGAATGTGCGGTGCGTGCTTTCCTTTCTCTCCCGCATTTCGCCGTATTTCCACGCTGAATAGCCGCGCTCGTTAATCGAGTGATTCCCTACCCTGCTGTTATCACTGAAATGAGCAGAGGGTGAAGATATGCAACCGGTTGATGAGCTGACGATTTTGGCCGAAGGGCTGCACGATGTGGTACGAAGGCGAATCTTGCGCACTTATATCGCACACATGGAGGAACAACGGCGGCATTTTGCCGGTTTTCAAACCAATCAGCAGGGGGAGTTCGACGCCGGGCTGCGCCCGCTGCTGGGGATGAACCTGTTAAACCTAGGAGACAGCATGGAACCCGGCGCTTATCAGGTGAACAGCAAGCGTTTTGAACGAGCAGTGCTGGATTATTACGCCAGGTTGTGGCGCCTGCCGTCGCCATACTGGGGATACCTGACGGCGATGGGGTCGACCGAAGGCAATCTGTTTGCGCTGTGGAATGCGCGCGATTTTCTGTGCGGAGCGCCCACCACGCAGTGGCCGGCCGCCGCAGGCGTACGCTACGCGCCGGTGGTACTGTATTCCGAACGCAGCCACTATTCGCTGGCCAAGGCGTGCCGGGTATTGCAATTGGCAACCCCCGCCGAGGCGGGCCCCTCGCTGGGGCGTTGCCCGATCAACGCCGGGGTATGGCCGCGGGCGTTGCCTTGCGATGATGCCGGTCGTGTGGATGTGGAGAGCTTGCTGCAACTGGCGACGTTTTTTTATCGCTACCGACGGCCGGTGATTATTTGCCTCACCAGCGGGACCACGTTTAGCGGCGCCTGTGACGACTGGCGGCAGATTACGGCGCAATTGCAGCGGCGGTTGCCGCCGAATACGCCGCAACAACGTAGCTATTGGCTGCATGTCGATGGTGCGTTGTCGTCCAACTATCTGCCGTTTTGGCCGGAACCGGAAGGGTGCCGACTGGCGATTGATGCACAGGCGGCATCGCTGCATTCCATTTGCGCCAGTCCGTATAAATGGCTGAGTATGCCGTGGCCGTGCGGCGTGGTGATGCTGTCCGAGCCTTACCGCACGGTGGCGCTCAGCCGGCCGACTTATATCGGCAGCGGGGATGCCACCTTATCCGGGTCGCGTCCCGGTTTGTCTGCGGTGGTGTTGTGGAACCAACTGTGCCGCTTCGGCGAGCAGGGGCAGCAGGACATGCTCCGCCGCTGTCACGAGATACAGCGTTACGCTTACCAGCGGCTCCGCTATCTGTTTGAGCGGCTTGACCCCGAACGGGAGCGATTGTTTCTGCAACCGCTACTCAGCGGTTCGCTGATAGTGCAGTTCAGCGCGCCGCATCAATCGATTATCGATCGTTTCTCATTATCCAGCGACCAACTGAGGGTGCAGGGAAAGCCCATGCTTTTCTGCCATCTGGTGGTGTTGCCGCATTGCCATCGGGCGCTGGTGGATAACCTGTTGTGGACGCTTGCGCAGCCCGGCGCTTTTCCCACAGAGAAGGAGGCGTGATATGCGAATACTGTGGATATTGCTCGGGCTTGGCGGGTTGCTGTGTGCGATGCAGACGAGGGCGGCAGGAGGAGATAATACTGCGGACGTCCGGCCGGTCGATGTGAGCGTGAGTATTTTCATCAATAAAATCTACGGCGTGAACACGCTGGAACAGACCTATAAGGTCGATGGGTATATCGTCGCGCAATGGACCGGTAAACCGCGTAAAACACCCGGCGATAAGCCCTTAATTATTGAAAATAATCAGATCGAGCGCTGGATCACCGGCGGTCTATGGGTGCCGGCGCTGGAGTTCATCAACGTGGTCGGCAGCCCGGACACCGGTAATAAACGCCTGATGCTGTTTCCCGATGGGCGGGTGATTTATAACGCCCGCTTTTTGGGGGCGTTCAGCAATGACATGGATTTTCGGCTGTTCCCGTTTGATCATCAACAGTTCGTATTGGAACTGGAGCCATTTTCCTATAACAACCAGCAGTTGCGGTTCAGCAGCATCCAGGTCTACACCGAGAATATTGATAACGAAGAGATCGATGAATGGTGGATCCGCGGTAAAGCGTCAACCCACATTAGCGATATTCGTTACGACCATCTGAGCAGTGTACAGCCCAACCAGAATGAGTTTTCTCGCATTACGGTGCAGATAGACGCGGTGCGTAATCCGTCGTACTACCTGTGGAGCTTCATTCTGCCGCTGGGGCTGATTATCGCCGCTTCCTGGAGTGTGTTCTGGCTGGAGTCGTTCTCCGAGCGGTTGCAAACCTCTTTTACGTTGATGTTAACGGTGGTGGCCTACGCGTTTTACACCAGCAACATTCTGCCGCGCCTGCCTTACACCACCGTCATAGACCAGATGATTATCGCCGGTTATGGCAGCATTTTCGCTGCAATTCTACTGATTATCTTTGCACATCATCGCCGGGCGAGCGGGCTGGAAGACGAGCGGTTGATACGTCGTTGCCGGCTGGCTTTCCCGCTCGGATTTCTGACGATTGGCGGCTGGCTGATTATACGAGGGCTCACGCTATGAACGCTTCACCTTCACGCGCGGCGCTGGCACAAGCGCTGTTCGCCAGCCTGATTTTTATCGGATTGCTGGGATTCTCGACTTACATGGTCTACCACAAATCCATCAATGCGCTGGAACAGGAAATCAAAATCGGGTTGCTGTCGAACGTGCGATCAGCGGCGACCACGCTGTCCGGCGATGACCACCAGAACATCACGGCGCGTACCGGGCGAGATGACCCGGTTTACCAGCAGCTCGCGGTGCAACTGGAGCGTATTCGTCAGGCATCGCAGGACGTGCGCTACATCTATACCACGGTGCTGGATCAGGACAAGGTGCGGTTCGTCGTCAATCCCAGTCCACAGAATGATAACGATGGCGACGGCCTGCCGGACCTGCCTCCGGCATTAATGCAAGTCTATGACAATGCGCCGTCGGAACTGGTTGATGCCTTGCGGGAGCACAAAACCGGCGTGTCGGTACAGCCCTATCGGGATGAATGGGGGGTTTTTATCAGCGCTTATGCGCCTTTTTACGATCGGCAAGGCGTATTTCGCGGCATCCTGGCGATGGATCTGGAGTTATCGAGCTTTTATCAGCGGCTGGAAGCGCTCAATCAGGTATTTCGTAAGGCCATTATTACCATTTTGTTTCTCGGTTTAGTCGTGGGGCTGGCGGTATGGTGGATGCGGCGCAGTAGCCAGCAGGTGCGTGTGCAACTGACCAGCCGCGAACAGGCTTATTACGCGCTGTTGCAGGCCACATCGCCTTTGCAACTGGAACGCTTGTATGACTGGGCGCTACCGCTGCTGTTTCTACGCGGCGGCACGCATACCCGGCCGCCGACGGGAATGATGCTCACCACCGTTGACCCGGTGGCGCCGGAAAAGGATGACGCATTGCAGGCAAACCTGGGTGAATGGTGGCAAAACGCCGCGCCATCGCTGCTGCCTTGCCCGGATTCCACGTTGACGATCACCTCGCACGAGGTACTGGAGGCCCATTTCTCACCGGAGTATCACCACCGCTTCTGGTTGCAGAGCTTCCAACTGTGGCGGCAACTGGCACAACAACCGCTGACGATTGAGGTCAGCCTGGAGGAAGAAGGGCTGCTGTACTGGATGCTGGAAGTCCGCCTGACGCGAAGCGGCAACCCGGACAGTGTGGCGGATGAAGACCCGGACTGGTGGCTGCGCTTTCTGCACTGGCAGGCGGAAGCGGTATCCGCGCAGGTGACGGTCCGCCAGGTGGAGAAAGGACAGTTGTGGCTGAGCTGGCGGGTGCAGAAATATCCGGAGGCGCAATGATGCGGCGTTTATTACCGATCTTATTGATCATGCAGACCTTTCTGATCCAGTCAGTCTCCGGTATCAATTACGTCACCATCCCGGTGTTGATGAATTTGCAGGGCCACAACAATTTGTGGATTGGCGTCGCCATGGCCTGCGAAATCATTGGGGTGTTGCTATTTCACCAGCGACTAAGCCGGATCATTCAATGGATCGGGCTGACGTGGTCGACTCTGCTGCTGGTATTGCTACGCTCGGGTCTCTGTATCAGCATGGCGTGGCAGCAATTTTATCCCGGCTGGCTGGTCAGCATTCTGGGGTATGGCCTGTGTACCGGGATGCAGTTGATCCTGTTGCAGACCTGGCTTAATCAATTGCCGTTACGGCGGCGCGGCGTGGTCATGGGGTTGTTTTCCGCAGCGCTATCGCTGGGGGTGGCGTTGGGGCCGGTGTTGTTGCAACTGACGCAGGTGTCGATGACGCAACGGTTCTGGCTGACCGCGTTGCTGAGCCTGAGCGCGCTGCTGCTGGTGTGGATTGCCCACATCAACCCGCAGTCGGGAACGGTATCCGCGGTGCGCTTTCGTTTTGTCTGCCGTCATGCCCGTGCCATTTTGGTGTCTGCGCTGGTTGGCGGCGTCAGTTTTTATGGTTTACCCAACTTTCTGACGTTGTATGGCATCAGCGACGGATTGACGGACGAGCGGGCATCGCTGCTGATGACCATGTTCATGCTGGGCAGCGTCACGCTTGGGATGGCGGTCAGCTTGCTATCGGACTGGGTGAACCGGCAGTGGATCGTCGCGTTCTGTATTTTCTGCTCAGTAGTGTGCGCGGTATTTCTGGCGCTGGCGGTGTATGCCGATTACGGCGCTACGTTGGTGTTGCTGTATATCTGGGGCGGTAGCATGGGGGGCGTTTACAGCATCGGGTTATCGTTGATTGGCGATCGTTTCCACCCACAGCAGCAGATGTCCGCCAACATGAGCTACACCATGATGGATTCCCTTGGCGGCATTGCCGGTTTGATTGGCATCGGTTTCATGATGGACCGCATGGGGCCGGAAGGCATGACCATGGTGCTGGTGGTGGTCGGCTGTGCGTTCCTGTGTTACCTGGTGTGGGAATTGGTTGAGCACCAAACGCCGTTTCAATAAACGCGGCTTCTCAATGCCGCCGCCTGATGGGGGCCGCCTGAGGCCCGCCTCTTGCCTTCTTTTTGCCTTCTGTGATCCTCCGGTTTATTGCCGTGGGATCATCATATCCATATTTCTTCCGATTTTGCTGCATGTTTCCCTGTTTTTTGCCGATGTTTGCCCAAGAGAGGGAACGTACTTCCTCTGCAAACTGACTGCGTCAAGCCATTGAGGAGGAAACCAAATGACTCTTGAAATTAGCCAGGAAAAATTAAAAAAGGTAATGACGGCAGCCAGTGCCGACGATCTCGCGCTGTTCCAGCCGGCACTACAGCAGGAGTGTAATACCGCGGGGATTAATACCCCGTTGCGTTTCGCACACTTCATCGCTCAGGTTGCGCACGAGAGTAATGAACTGCGCGCACGGGTAGAGAATTTGAATTACAGCGCCAAAGGTTTGCGATCGGTGTTCGGGCGTTATTTCACCACCGAGGAGATGGCCGCGCAGTGCGAACGCAAACCGGAGTCGATCGCCAATATTGTTTATGCCAACCGGCTGGGCAATGGGGCGACGGAAACCGGCGATGGCTGGAAGTATCGAGGCCGTGGTCTGATTCAACTGACCGGGCGGGATAACTACCGTACCTGCGGAAGCGCCATCGGTCAGGATTTGGTCACCAACCCGGATCTGATTAGCCAGAACCCGGAGGTTTCCGTGGCGGCGGCGATTTGGTTCTGGAAAAAGAATGGGCTAAGCGAGTTCGCGGATCAGGACGATATCAATACCATTACCCGCCGAATTAATGGTGGTCTGAATGGTCTGGCGGATCGTAAAAACTATCTGGCGAAAGCGAAACGTGCTTTTGGCTGAGTCATCGCCGTCGGTTGATCCCGACCAGCGAAAAATACCGGGGTTGCAGAGGACTCCGGTTTTATCTGGGGGAGATATCCGCCATAACGGGCGAATACTGCTCTGTATAAAAAGCAAACCGTAATTTAATGATTATTAAGTATTGCATTTTGTGGTTCGCTGCAACTGATTGAGTGATATATACCCGTCATACTTCAAGTTGCAGGTGCGTTGGCTTTCCTCGCTCACCCCAGTCACTTACTTGTGTAAGCTCCTGGGGATTCGCTGCGTTGCCGCCTTCCTGCAACTCGAATTATTTTGGGTATAGAACTGATAAAACTGATACTAAAGTGATACCAAAATATTTTTTAAGTAAGGTTACTATAGATTTATTCGAGCAAGACAAATAAACGGTTCGTTGTCACCTATTTAAGGTAATGACGTTTATTAAGATATGTCGTGTTGGCTGTGTGAATGTTCTATGCCAGTTCCAAAGTGAAAGAAAATATAGCCGGAAAAGATTGTTGCTCACTTATGCGATAATCACGGTTGTTATTCTCTTGCGAGCGGAGTGGTCTAAAAACACCGGGGATTTTAAATTCCACATTCAGGAAAGAGAATGATGATGCACTCGTCGAACACTCATGAATTATTGATTGATGACCCGCTTTCTGGTTTACAGCAATTGGGGATAAATGGCGAGGGAATAAAAATCGGTATTATTGATGGCGCTATTGAAAATCATCATCCGATATTAAACCATTTAACCATTGAAGGCCTGTCTGCTCAGAAAGATAAAGGCACCTCTCACGGAACGGCGGTAAGCAGTATTATCGGTGGAAACGGTGTGGGTATTGCACCGGCGGTAACCCTGCTGAGTATTCCTGTCTTTCATGAGGATGAACAGGGAAATATTCATGGCTGTTCTGAGCGCACGCTTGCCAAAGCGATCCGTGATGCACGTTTGAAGGGGTGCCGTATTATTAATGTCAGCGGTGCATCATTATCCGTTAATGGCAAGGGCACCGATGAATTACGCAAGGCTATCGATGATTGCGAAAAAGAAGGGGTATTGATCGTTGCGGCTGTCGGTAATGAAGGCCGTAATAGTGAATCATTACCTGCGTCGATGGATTTTGTCCTGGCTGTTGGCGCTTGTGATAAAGCAGGATTGCCGGCCTCATTTAATAACTACGGATTAAAACTGAGAAAGAAAATGTTGCTGGCATCCGGTGTCTCTATTCCTGTTGCTACGCCGAATTATGATCTGTCTGTTGTTTCTGGCAGCAGTTTTTCCGCCCCGGTGGTGTCGGCAATATCGGCATTAATCATGAGGGCGATGAATATAGTAAACGATCGTCGTGCGTCAAAAATGATTCGGGAGCGGCTGTTTAATACCGCGACCCCACTTGTGTTGTCAACGGCAGCTAATCGGGAGTCGGTTATATACCGATTAAATATTCAGAAATTATTCCGGCAAATAGCACAGGAATTTTATCACCAACCACCCAAAAGGATCATGACCATGTCAACTGAAGAAAAAAATATTGAGCCTGCCGCCGTGGAGCTGCTGGTTCCCTCTATTATCGATGCCCAGCAGGATATTCAGGATGTTGAGTCTGACGATGATACCGTACTGGCACCTTCCAGCCTGAATACTGAAGTGAGCATTCCATCGCGCGATGCCGGTTTGTCATTACCCAAAATCCATGATCCGGCGGCCAATCATTATGTGCATGCCCCGGTTCGCCGGATTATGCCGCAGTCTTCGTCATTGGATGCGCGCACGATACGTGATCAGGAAAAGATCTTTGTTATCGGTCAGGTCGGTTATGACTTCGGTACTGAAGCCCGGCTGGATTATTTCACCCAGGTGATGGGGAATAAAAGCGGTTATCCGTTTGATCCGGTGCAAATGGCCGAGCACCTGAATACCGGCGACAATGCGGAGCAATCCAACGCGTTAATCTGGACATTAAAAATCGATGGCATTCCGGTTTATGCCATTAAGCCCGATGCGCAATTCGCCGTGCTGGAATATGCCCGTTTGGTGGAATTCCTGTATGAACAGGAAACCAAAGGTGTGGAGCGTGTTTCTATTGCCGGCATTATCAGTGGTGAAACCCGCTTGTTCAACGGCCAGGTGATTCCAACGATAAGCCCGGTACTGCGAGGCATGTTCAACTGGGAGTCTCAGGATATTTCGAAGATGCTGATGGGGGAAAGCGCCATGGGCACGTCGAAATCCAAAGAGTTGATCAACTTCATCAACCGTATTTATTACGAACTGCGTAATCGTGGTTATGAGTCGAATGAACGCGCGATTAACTATGCGGCGACCAACGCCTATCAGATGAAAGAAATTTTTGATGATGCGTTTGCCGAAGGATTATTCCTGAACAAGATCAGCGCGGAACGCAGCCCGGTCAGCCGTCCGGAGTCGGATTGCTGGGACGTGGTGCTGGAATTCTTCAACCCGAAAGAACGTCTCACCGCGGCGCGTAAACTCTATCGCTATACCATTGACGTGAGCGACGTTATGCCGGTCACCATCGGCACGCTGCGCAGCTGGCACGCTTATTAATATCAGCTGGCCGATAACCGTTTATTTTTAGATTTGCCGCCGATTGGGGGCATTAACCTGGGGATATCCCCAAAATACAATGCAAATATACTCAAGGAGAATTAACCATGAAACTTCCAACTCAAGCACAGAATGTCAACCGCGCCAACCGTGTTGCTGAAGCCAAAGCTTCCGGCGTTAACCCGGCTTTCTGGGGTGAAGCGCTGAAACTGCTGAAAAAAGCAGGCCAGGGCGCACTGAGCGGCGTACTGAGTTAATCGGCAATGGTGCATGACCTTATGGTCATGCACCATTCTTCATAATAAAAATACTGAGATGTCTTTTAGCGTTAATTGTGTTGTCAAAATCAGGGGATATTACGTTCGATAAATGTAAATTATAACGCATTAATAGGTTTTATTGTGGTTTGGCATGATTGAAGTGCATCGGTAGCGGTGTACTGTGAGTACGATAGATAATAATGCCCGCCATGCTTGAGATATGTGGTTCAATACACAAAGCGTTCTGTCCCGCAACTCGAATCATTTAGGGTATAGAAATAAAACCATGAAAAAGCGTATTGATGTTTATTACAGAGGGTAATGTATGTCTAATAATGGATTTCTGGTGAACACCGCAGTAATCAAAGATCTCAGGTTAAAAAAAAATTAAGTCAGGAGGAGTTATCGGAACAGAGTCTTGAATCGAAGTGTTATATCTCTATCTCTACAATAAAAAGAGCGGAGTTGGGTAAACCGATTTCCAGACAAACACTGTGTAAATTGGCAAGATTCTTTGACGTCGCTGTGGAAAACCTGGTATTGCAATCACATGAACGGGGTTCCCGTGACGCGGATTATGACGAATACCAATGTCTCGCTTTTATCTTTGCTGGTTTATATAAGATGTTAATAATCAATGAGGCGAGCAAGACCTGATTGTGGATATAGAAATAATACTTTAATAGCCTGGCTTTTATCTCGAAATATTTCTGATATGGTGTGATATTATGAAATAAAAAATTGTCTGTGCTGGTAATGTAATAATATTAACATTTTTTAACGGCATATTGATTTTGCAGGGAATGCATTTATTTTTTATCCCAATAAATACGGTGATAATAAATAAAAATGAGTAAAGGGATTTACTTTATTTTACCAGGGGTTTATTCAACACGCCTTCCAACAGCATTCTTGGTTTTATTGTCGTAATAGCGGTTGAAATGAAATGACGATGTTATGCCTGCACCTATTTCCTGTACAGGATCGTTGGCTTGTTCGCCTTAACTGAGAAACTATTCGATGAGTTGTGGCAAACAGCGTCATTTCTTATGAAGGAGCACATGATGCAATGTGCGCTGGCAGGAGTTAACGAAAGGATTTTCCCGTGAAAACAGAGAATATACTACCTGGTAAACTGAAAAATATTCCTGCCGAAAAAATACCCCTCACGGGTTATTCGGTTGGACGGCATATTCCAGAATTCATCTTTTTACCCTCGGCGCTGCGTGAGCAGATCGATCGGTTAATGCTATCCGGCAGGCCGATTTTACTTTATGGCGAGCCTGGTGCTGACCTGTCCGATATCACGGGCTATATTCGCGCCAGACTCCAGGCCTCTCAGGGGCGTTATATCGAGCTGAGCGGCGAGGGTGACCCGATACAACGGCTGGCGGATATGCTTGGCGCTATTCCTGACGATCGTCGGCTGACGCTGTGTATCCCCGGTTTTGATACGCTGACTGAGCAGCAACAGCAGAAGCTGCTGGCGCAATTACAAAACGAGTATGCCGGGCGCAATGAGCTGCGTTTGGTGTTCGGGTTTCTCTCCCCCCAAGCTGAACGCGGGACAATGCCGACACAACCCGGTGCGCAATGGGTATCGACGTTTGGATGCCAGTTGCTGCCGGTGCCGGCCCTGAAAGGCCGAACACCGGATATTGCCGAGTTGGTGCATGCCGCCTGGCAGGCGTATCGCCAGTCGGTCCGGCAGACGTTGCATCCCGACGTGCTGTTCCATCTGCACCATTACGACTGGCCCGGCAATGTGCGGCAGTTATGGCACAGTGTCGCCCGGTTGTTGATGCTCAGCGATGACGAGGAAATTAGCCTGGCGCAGGCCGGCCGTATTCTGCCGCATATCGTGCCCCAGGAGGCAGTGGCGCTGGCGCGTGAACATCGGCGGATTAACCGCTCACTGTGTGATGCGGTATTGGGCCGTGATCAGGACGCGTTACAACAGTTTCATCCGTCGGTAATCAAGGCGCTGTTGTATCTGGGCGAACATTTTCAGCGTGAAGTCACGCTGATTGAACTGGCGGAAAATTCTCATATTAGCCCGTCGCATCTCTCGTATTTGCTCAAGCACAGCCTTGGGCTATCGTTTAAACAGGTTCTGAATCAGGCCCGCATTTTCTATGCCTGCCAGCGGCTGGAATGCCATCCCATGAGCCGGATTACCAATCTCTATCTGGATTGTGGTTATGGCGATCTCAGCCATTTTGAAAAGATGTTTAAGCGCTATACCGGTGTTACGCCCATCGAGTTTCGAAAGCAATTCAACCCGGTGGTGCTGCGTAATGAAACCGGGTGATCGCCTGGCGTGTCGTTTTCACTTTCCCGGCCATGGTATGGCCGGGTTTTTCTCATTATGCGGCGGGTTTCTTTATTTACGTTCTTTTTCGGTTGTTTCCGCCCCACATCTGGACAAGCGCCTCTCAACTCTGCAGACTCGGCACATTCATTCGGCATCAGCCGCCATTGGTGTGATGTCAGCGACGCGTATCGCGTCATTCTCCTGCTGATCAATAAAGATATGCTGCTACTTATCGATAACTACGACTCCTTTACCTACAACCTGTATCAGTATTTTTGTGAGCTGGGTGTTCAGGTGCAGGTCAGGCGTAACGATACGCTGACGCTGGCCGACATAGAGCAACTCTCGCCGCAGCAACTGGTGATTTCTCCGGGCCCCTGCACGCCGGACGACGCCGGAATTTCACTGGCGGCTATTCGCCATTTTGCCGGTAAATTGCCGATTCTGGGCGTGTGCCTCGGGCATCAGGCGCTGGGACAAGCCTTTGGTGCACGGGTGGTGCGTGCGCGTCAGGTGATGCACGGTAAGACGTCGCCGGTACGGCATACCGATCGCGGCGTATTCGCCGGGCTGGCAAACCCGCTCACCGTTACCCGCTATCATTCGCTGATTCTGGAAAAAGATACCTTGCCCGACTGTCTTGAGGTGACGGCCTGGACCGAGAACGGCGGCGATATCGATGAGATCATGGGGGTGCGGCATCGTACATTGCCGCTGGAAGGCGTTCAGTTTCATCCGGAAAGCATCCTTAGTCAGCAAGGGCACGCGTTGCTGAAAAATTTCCTTGATTTATAGGTGGATAGCTAAGGTAAGTTCGCAGGCATCGGATTAATGATTGCCTATTTTTGATTTTTTATGCATATTTATTGACTATATTTTCATTCGTGACAACGGGATATGACAACGGGGCAGCAAATGGCGACAGAGAAAGCAGCAGTAACTCGGGATACTTACGATAAGGTAATTCTTCCGGTTTATGCACCCGCGCAGTTTGTGCCGGTAAAAGGCAAAGGGAGCCGTGTCTGGGATCAACAGGGCAAAGAGTATATTGATTTTTCCGGCGGCATCGCGGTAACGGCGCTGGGCCATTGCCATCCGGCGCTGGTGGCGGCGTTGAAAGAGCAGGGTGAAACCTTGTGGCACACCAGCAACGTATTCACCAATGAACCGGCGCTGCGTCTCGCCACTAAACTGATCAACGCCACCTTTGCCGACCGCGTATTTTTCGCCAACTCTGGCGCGGAAGCCAACGAAGCCGCGTTCAAACTGGCGCGCCATTACGCTATTACCCGTCATAGCCCGTACAAAACCAAGATAATCTCGTTTTACCAGTCGTTCCACGGTCGTACGCTGTTTACCGTATCGGTCGGCGGTCAGCCGAAATACGCCGATGGTTTCGGCCCGAAACCGGCGGATATCGTGCATGTGCCGTTCAATGATCTGGCGGCGGTAAAAGCGGTGATGGACGACCACACCTGCGCAGTGGTGCTGGAGCCGATTCAGGGCGAAGGCGGCATTACGCCGGCAACGCCGGCCTTCCTCAACGGCGTGCGCGAGCTGTGTGATCAGTATCAGGCACTGCTGGTGTTTGATGAAGTGCAGTGCGGCATGGGCCGCAGCGGCAAGCTGTTCTCTTATATGCACTACGGCATCACGCCGGATATTCTGACCACCGCCAAAGCGCTGGGCGGCGGTTTCCCGATAAGCGCCATGCTGACCACGGAAGAGATAGCCTCGGTGATGGCGGTCGGTACGCATGGTACGACTTACGGCGGCAATCCGTTGGCTTGTGCGGTGGCGGAAGCGGCGTTGGATGTGATCAATACGCCGGAAGTATTGTCGGGCGTGGTCGATCGCCATGCGCGCTTCGTGTCTGCGCTGGAGCGCATCAACGCCCAGTACGGCATTTTTGATGAAATTCGTGGCATGGGCCTGCTGCTGGGCGCACAGCTGAAACCGGCCTGGCATGGCCGCGCCCGGGATTTTCTGGCGGCCTCGGCGGATCTGGGGTTGATGATTTTGGTGGCGGGGCCGGATGTGATCCGCTTTGTGCCGTCGCTGGTGATTACCCCGGAAGAGATCGACCAGGGGATGGCACTGTTTGAAAAAGCGGTGGCGCAGGTAGTGAAGGGCGCGTAAACGGCGTTTTTCCTCGTACGCCAGCACGTCCTGCGAAGAGTATGAAGCAAAAGAGGGTGGCCGACGGTCACCCTCTTTGTTTTATGCTGCCCTGCGCTGGTGGGGAACGGGTCACACCAACATGACCTTGACCCCTTTGTCACGCAGTTGGGCGATGACGTGTTGGTCGGCGTCTTTACCGGTGATGAGAATATTGATCCGGTCGGACGCGCAAAACAGCATACCGGCGCGTTGCCCTATCTTGCTGCTGTCGGCCAGCACCACCAGTTGGCCGATGTGATTAAGCATTTTTTGCTCGGCCATGGCCGTCAGCATGTCCATTTTGTACAGGCCGTCTGCGGTGATTCCTTTACCGCTGGTGAACATCCAGTGCCCGGCGTAAAGGGAAGAGATTTCGTCCTGTGGCGCAAGGGTAATGGACTGGGATTTATTGTACTGGCCGCCGATAATCACCACGCCGTCGTGGTCGTGTTCAATCAGGTAGTTCGCCAGCGGAAAATAGTTGGTGATGACTTGCACATCCTGCCCGCAAATTTCCTGGCCCAACACGAAGGCGGTCGAGCCGCAATTGATAACCGCGCTTTCGCCCGGTTTGATCAGGGCGGCAGCCGCCTGAGCGATACGTACTTTTTCACTGTGATTGGAAAACTCACCGCGATTCACACTCTCATGGCTGTTGAGCGGCGACCAGTGGGCTTTGGTTTGCGTAAGCGCTTCTGCACCGTTGCGCACCTTACGCAGCTTGCCGGAATCGTTGAGTTTATTGACATCACGGCGAGCGGTAGCCGGCGAAATATCAAAGGCCTGCATGATACCTGTGATCGACAGATGGCGTTTTTGATTGAGCAATTCCAGGATGGCGCTGTGGCGCTGAGCTTCTGTCATATCGTGCCTGATAGTGATTGAATCTGATTTTTTTATGATTATATCCTGCATGCGCATGAATGACAGCCGTTCCTGAGATTCTTTTGACGACATCGAATTACGCCAACGCCAGACCGGCTTCACGACCTATTTCGGCCAGACGCGAACGTGCCAGTTTCAGGTTATCGGCCCACAGTTCGTCTTTGGCCCACATCTCCAGTACCAGCGGGCCGTTGTAGCCCA
This sequence comes from Dickeya chrysanthemi NCPPB 402, assembly GCF_000406105.1. Taxonomy (NCBI): domain Bacteria; kingdom Pseudomonadati; phylum Pseudomonadota; class Gammaproteobacteria; order Enterobacterales; family Pectobacteriaceae; genus Dickeya; species Dickeya chrysanthemi. Next base: position 345,176 of record NZ_CM001974.1, read on the forward strand.
TTTCGGCCAGCGTCCGGAAGATGGCGGCAAAATCGACCTCGCCTTCGCCAATCACTAAATCACGGAATTGCCCCTGACTGTGCGTGGAGACCTTGCGGGTGTCTTTGAGGTGGATCTGCACGATGTGATCGCAACTCAGTTTCAGTTCGGTACAGATGTCGTAGTTCCAGCCGGTGATGTTGCCCACGTCCGGATAAGCCATAAAGTAAGGCGAAGGGATGGCTTTTTTCAGCACCTCAAATTTGCTCAGAGAATTGAGGTACGGCGTATCCATGATTTCAACCCCCAGCATGACGCCGGCGCGTTCGGCCATGCGGGTGGCGGTTTTCATTCCGTCGATAAAATGCTGGTGCGTCTCGGCGGATGGCGACTCGTAGTAGACGTCATAGCCCGCCAGTTGGATGCAGCGAATACCCAGTTTGTAGGCGAGGTTGATCGCTTGTTCCATGATCTCATGGGCTTTTTTACGGATAGCCGGGTCGTGTGAGCCGAATGGAAAACGGCGGTGTGCGCTCAGGCACATGGACTGGAGCGGGAAATTGTTTTGCTCGCACAGGTGACGGAGCTGGTAAGTTTCGCTATCACTCCACGCCAGCCGCTGCAATTTTTCGTCTGATTCATCGACTGAAATTTCGATGAAGTCAAAACCCAGTTCTTTGGCGACCAGAATCTTCTTTTCCCACGTCAGTGCGGCGGGTAACGCCTTTTCGTAGAGCCCGAGGCGAAAGGGCTTGTCAAAGTTATGCATGATGCTCGCTTCTTGCTGTTATGCCCGACTGTACGTGCCGCAAGGCCATGAATGTCCACATGGCCTGCGGCAGGGATGTGCTTTACAGGAAAGACTTGTAGGGCAACTCCGGTTCATCGACGAAGATGTCGTCAAAGCCGCGTGGGTGCTGGTAGTGCAGCTTGTTTTTATCGGTCGGGAAGGTGTATTTGCCGCCAACCTGCCAGAAGAACGGGCGGAAGCCGTAACCAAGCCGGTCTTTCTTCATATTCCACAACACTTCGATTTCACGCGGGTCGCTCTGGAAGTTGGCCCAAATATCGTGATGGAACGGGATGACCACCTGGGCGTTGAGCGATTCGCCGGCGCGCAGAATGTCCGATGAGGTCATTTTGTCGGTCACGCCACGCGGGTTCTCGCCGTAGGAAAGCAAGGCGACGTCGATCTGATAGTCGTTGCCGTGTTTGGCGTAGTAGTTGGAGTAGTGAGAATCGCCGGAGTGATACAGGTTACCGCCGGAGGTTTTGACCAGATAGTTGACGGCCCGATCGTCCATGCCATCAAGAATGCTCTTGTCTTTTGACGATACGCCGGCCGGCAGCGTCACCAGCGCGGTGCGGTCAAACGCATCCAGAACCTGAATCACGATGTCGCCGACCGGAATCTCATCGCCGACTCGCGCCACGATGCAGCGTTCAGCCGGGACGCCCCAGCGTTGCCAGAGTTCTACGCAGGCTTTGGGGCCGATGAATTTCACGTGGGAACCGCAGTTTTTCAATACGGCGGCCGCTACATTGACATCGATGTGATCGGCATGGTCGTGAGTCGCCAGTACCGCGTCGAGCTGTTTGATGCCGAAGGGATCGAGTACGAACGGCGAGGTTCTCAGGTTGGGTTGCAGCTTGCGAACCCCGCCCATGCGCATCATCTGGTGCTGTTTGTTCATATAGGGATTGGCGTGCGTTTTCTTGCCGGTGCCGCACCAGAAATCGATGGAGATATGGGTATTGCCGGCTGATTTCAGCCAAATGCCGGTGCACCCCAACCACCACATGGCAAAGGTATCCTGCTTAACTTCTTCCTGCTCAATCTCTTCGTTTAACCACGAGCCCCATTCAGGGAAGGTGCTCAGTATCCAGGATTCACGGGTGATCTCATCAATCTTGCTCATCGGACGTACCTTTCTGGTTTGGATGCCGCACTGCGCTGGCGAACCCGACAGCGGGTCATCGGATAATGACATGGCGCACATGACTGCGCGTCTATGATTGGTCGTGATTTTTTGTGACTATATCAACGGCTTTTTTGATTATCAATGATTGTCGTGATTATTTTGTGATATGGACAAAACTTTTCCTGTGCGAAACCCGCGGGTTTTTATTTATTATTTTGTTTTATTTGATTTTTTATTTATTGGGTAAGCAGAAAAAAGCGTGCGATATCGCTGGATGACAGGAGAAATCATTCGCAAATGTGAGCTTTTTTCAATCTGAATACCGCAATGAAGAGATTTTTATGCGCAAGACATTCATCACAAAAAATCATTTTTTGATGAAATATGATTGTTTTTGAGTTTATCAGGGCGGGGGCCAATGTTGTCCACCGTCCACGGAATGAAAGCAAGCCATATCTGGACGGGTGGGGACGTAGTCCACTACTCCAATAGCAATCCAATAGCAGTGTCATTGTCCTCATTTTGGACGGAGCAACGTTATGGAAACCCTCTACAGCATTTTTTACATTTTCTACAGCCAGGTGATGACTAAAGCCCCGTTATTGCTGGGGCTGGTAACGTGCATCGGTTATCTGCTGCTCCGGCGTGACGGTACGACGGTGATTAAAGGAACGGTCAAAACCATCGTCGGCTTTATGCTGGTGCAAGTCGGGTCGACCACACTGGTATCCGGTTTCAAGCCGGTGATCGACAAAATCTCCGAGTATCACCACCTGACCGGTTCGGTTATCGACCCTTACACCACCATGATGGCGACCATGGAAACCATGGGGAGCCGTTACTCCTGGGTGGGGTATGCGGTGTTGCTGGCGCTCGGCCTGAATATCCTGCTGGTGGTATTCCGGCGCATCACCGGCATTCGCACCATCATGCTGACCGGCCACATCATGTTTCAGCAGGTGGGGCTGGTGGCGGTGTTCTACGTGGTGATGGGGGCTTCCATGTGGGAAACCATCCTCTATACCGCGGTGATCATGGCGCTTTATTGGGGGATCTCGTCCAACATCATGTTCAAGCCGACCCAGGCTGTGACCGGCGGGGCGGGGTTTTCTATCGGTCACCAGCAGCAGGTGGCTTCCTGGGTAGCAACCAAACTGGCACCCAAACTGGGCGACAAAGAAGACAGCGTTGATCAGCTCAAACTGCCGAAATGGCTACACATTTTCCACGACAGCATTACCGCTACCGCCATTGTGATGACGGTTTTCTTCGGCATCATTCTGTTGTCGTTCGGTCTTGATAACCTGCAGAAAATGGCGGGCTCGACCCACTGGACCATTTATATTCTGGAAACCGGCCTTCGGTTTGCGGTGGCGATTCAGGTGATTGTGGCCGGGGTGCGTATGTTCGTGGCCGAGCTGTCCGAAGCGTTCAAAGGGATCTCCGAGCGCGTCATCCCCAATGCCGTATTGGCGATTGATTGCGCCGCTATTTATGCCTATTCCCCCAACGCGATGGTGTTCGGCTTCATTTGGGGCACGCTGGGACAGTTCCTGGCGGTGATCGGCCTGCTGTTGTTTAACGCATCCATCATGATCATCCCCGGCTTTATTCCGATGTTCTTCTCTAACGCCACCATCGGGGTATTTGCCAACCACTTCGGCGGCTGGCGGGCGGTAATGAAGATCTGTTTCGTTATGGGGATCATTGAAGTATTGGGTTCCGCCTGGGCGATTCAGTTGTTTACCCATAACGGCACCAGTTTTAACGGCTGGATGGGTATGGCGGACTGGGCGTTGGTGTTCCCGGCCATTATGCAGGGGCTGTCGTTCTCATCCCTGTTCTTCTTTGTGTTGCTGGCCGGCGCCGGCGTTTATATGTACTTCGCGTCACGCACCCTGCGTCAGGAAGAAGACCGCGCACAACCTGCCGCCGCCGCCGCTGCTGATGCCGAGCCGGTCGAATCACAACCGGCCATGCCGGCCGACGGACGCGCCGTGCGCATTCTGGCCGTGTGCGGCAACGGGCAGGGCTCTTCCATGATGATGAAAATGAAGATCGGCAAGTTTCTCGAACAACGGGGAGTACCGCACATCATGGACTCCTGCGCCGTGGCAGATTACAAATCCAAACTCTCGACCACCGACATCATCGTCTCGTCCAAACATCTGGCCGGAGAAATGCACCCCGGTGAAGGTAAGTTCGTATTGGGAGTACAAAACATGCTTAATCCGCAGTCGTTTGGCGACGAGTTGCTGGGGCTTATCAAGAAAAATTTTGCCGGTTAACCAATCACGCCTTCCCCTCTGCGAGGGGACAGGCAAGGAGACGCATATGAAATTCAAACAATCGTTAATCGACAATGACTCCGTGCTGCTTCACGCCAGTGCGGCGGACTGGCGCGAGGCCATCAAGCTTGGCACCGATATGCTGATTGCGTCCGGCGCCGTCGAGCCCCGCTATCACGAAGCGATTATCAGCAGTATCGAGAAAATGGGGCCTTATATCGTGATCGCTCCGCAATTCGCCATGCCCCATGCGCGGCCGGAAAACGGCGTCAACCGTACGGCGTTTGCGCTGGTGACGCTCACCGCACCGGTTAAATTCGAGGGAGAAGACGAGCCGGTGGATGTGCTGATCACGCTGGCGGGCAGTACCTCCGATGAGCATATGGAAGGGCTGATGGAAGTGACTCAGGTACTTGAAGACGAGCACAGCGACAGCGGAATCAACCTCGACAAGCTGCGGGCTTGCACCAGCCGGGAAGAGGTGTTCAGCGTCATCGATAAGGCGCTGGCCCAAACGGCATAAGCGGTAACAAGGCGCTCTGTAAGGGGCGCAGGAGAAACAACGATGTATCAGCAACTGAAAGCTATCGTACTGGACGCCAACCTGCTGCTGCCGCGTCACGGTTTAGTGACGCTGACCTGGGGCAATGTGTCGCAGATTGACCGCGAGCTGGGGGTTATCGCCATCAAACCCTCGGGGGTTTCCTACGAGCAGATGACCATCGACGATATCGTGGTGGTGGATATGAATGGGCGAGTGGTGGAAGGGCACCTTAATCCCTCCAGCGATACTGCCACCCATCTGGCACTTTACAGCGCGTTCGGCAATATCGGCGGTATTGTGCACACCCATTCGCGCCACGGCACCATCTGGGCACAGGCCGGTCGGGATATTCCGGCGCTCGGCACCACCCATGCCGATTATTTCTACGGTGATATTCCCTGTACCCGCCCGTTGAGCGAGGGCGAGATAGCCGATGATTATGAAAAAAATACCGGCCTGGTGATCGTGGAAGAATTTCAGCGCCGCGGTCTTGACCCGCTGGCGGTGCCCGGCGCGGTGATTACCGGCCATGCGCCGTTCTGTTGGGGGAAAAATGCGCTGGATGCGGTGCATAATGCACTGGTGCTTGAAGAAGTCGCCGCCATGGCGTTTTCGACCCGGCTGCTTAATGCGGACATTCATATTGATCAGGCGCTTTCTGATAAACACTATTTCAGGAAACACGGTGCCAATGCCTATTACGGCCAGCGCTGAATAGCCCGCACACGTAACATGATGTCATTGCAATAACGGCTTGAAATAAACAGTGGCAATCGGCCACGGGCTGCGCTCGCCCTCAAGTCAGAGATCCCGATATTTTCACGATTGGAAAGGAAATCGCATTATGACCAAACCTATGCTGCAAATTGCCCTTGATTCGACGGATTTGAGTACCGCTGTAGAGATTGCCGAACGTGTCGGCGGCTTTGTCGATATTATCGAAGTCGGGACGATTCTGGCTTTTGCCGAAGGGATGGCGGCGGTGCGTACCCTGCGTGAGCGTCATCCGAACCACATTATCGTTTGCGACATGAAAACCACCGACGGCGGCGCAATTTTGGCGCGCATGGCGTTTTCCGCCGGTGCTAACTGGATCACGGTGTCCGCCGCCGCGCACGTGGCCACTATCGCCGCCTGTAAGAAAGTGGCTGATGAATTCGGCGGGGAGATCCAGATTGAACTGTACGGCAACTGGAATCTGGATGACGCCAGACAGTGGGTTGCGATGGGGATTACCCAGGCCATTTACCACCGTTCCCGCGATGCGGAGCTGGCCGGCGTCAATTGGACTTCCGCCGATCTTGGCAGAATGCGTGCGCTGTCTGAGCTGGGGCTTGAGCTGTCGATTACCGGCGGCATCGTGCCGGAGGATATCCACCTGTTTGACGGCATCAGCGCCAAGGCGTTTATCGCCGGTCGCGCCCTCGCGTCTGAGAGCGGCAAAGCCACCGCAGAGGCGTTGCGTACCGAGATCAACAAGTACTGGTAAGACGCGAACGTGGATGCCAGACAGGTGCGTTAGGATGGTACAACGGTCTGAAACAAGGAGGGCGGCCAGATGGCCGCCCTGTCGGATGAGGGATGGGGATCAGCGCGTACCGTACACCACGATGGTTTTACCGTGGGCGGAGATCAGGTTTTGATCTTCCAGCATCTTCAGGATACGGCCGACGGTTTCGCGGGAACAGCCGACGATCTGGCCGATTTCCTGACGAGTGATCTTGATTTGCATACCGTCCGGGTGCGTCATGGCATCCGGCTGTTTAGCCAGGTTCAGCAAGGTCTGCGCGATACGACCGGTTACGTCGAGGAACGCCAGATTACCGACTTTCTGCGATGTAACTTGCAGGCGACGCGCCATCTGCGATGACAACCGCATCAGAATATCCGGGTTGACTTGAATTAGCTGGCGGAATTTCTTATAGGAAATCTCAGCGACTTCACAGGCGGTTTTCGCCCGCACCCACGCACTGCGTTCCTGCCCATCTTCAAATAAGCCAAGTTCGCCAATAAAATCGCCCTGATTCAGATAAGACAGAATCATTTCCTTGCCTTCTTCATCCTTGATTAGCACGGCAACCGAGCCTTTCACGATGTAGTAAAGCGTCTCTGCTTTTTCACCCTGATGAATAAGGGTGCTCTTCGATGGGTACTTGTGAATGTGGCAATGAGAAAGGAACCATTCGAGAGTCGGGTCTGTTTGCGGTTTGCCGAGAACCATTCGCTGTTATCCTCTGTTTGTAATTCACTGCGCAAATCACAGGGCTCAGAGTTCCCTGTACGGCGTGATAACATAGTTATAATTCAATTCCGTTCTGGCGGAATGACGTCAGGGAATATACTGAGGCTGTCTATACACGTCATATTCAGATTGCGGATGCGTTGGTCTGAATCATTCAGCGCATATCGGATGACGCCAGTAAGCCGGTGGCGGGCCTGACGAAGACTCAACACACGCGGTTACGCTTTTGTTTGTAACACAGGTTGAGTGTAGTGTCTCGTGTTGTCTCGCTTCAGCATGATTAAGCTCTGATTATCAGGCTTTTTTGTACATAAGCGGTGCAAAATTTCAAAAATAATTGATTGAGGACAAATTTATGCAGGCTCGGGTGAAATGGGTTGAAGGGTTGACGTTTCTGGGTGAATCCGCGTCCGGGCATCAACTGCTGATGGACGGCAACGCCGGCGACAAAGCGCCCAGCCCGATGGAAATGGTGCTGATGGCAGCAGGCGGATGCAGCGCCATCGATGTGGTGTCTATTCTGCAAAAAGGCCGTCACGATGTGGTGGATTGCGAGGTTCGCCTGACGTCGGAACGCCGTGAAGAGGCGCCGCGCCTGTTCACCGCCATTAACCTGCATTTTATTGTGACCGGCAAAGGGTTGAGCGATAAAGCCGTGGAGCGCGCGGTATCGCTGTCGGCGGAAAAGTACTGCTCGGTGGCGCTGATGCTGGAAAAAGCGGTTAACGTGACCCACAGCCATGAAGTGATCGCGCTGGACTAATGCGTCTGACTACGGCGGTTTGCTCCTGTTGCCGCCGCATCCTGCAAAGCCGCTACCGTCGGCTATTAATCAATTTTATTGCCTTCGATCAACCGCTGCACCAGCGGCATCATGATTAACTCCATCGCCAGCCCCATTTTGCCGCCCGGCACCACCAGCGTATTGATGTGGGAAATGAATGAGCCTTGCAACATCGCCAGCAGGTAAGGGTAATCAATATGGTCCAGACCCTGAAAGTGGATCACCACGAAACTTTCGTCCATCGAGGGAATGGCTTTGGCGGCGAACGGATTAGAGGTGTCTACCGTCGGCACGCGCTGGAAGTTGATGTGGGTACGGGAAAACTGCGGCGTGATGTAGGTGATGTAATCTTCCATTGAGCGCACGACGGAATCCATCACCGCCTCGCGGGAGTGACCGCGCTCGTTGATATCGCGCACCAGTTTTTGGATCCACTCCAGGTTGACGATCGGCACCACGCCCACCAGCAGGTCGACATGCTGCGCCACATCATGCTGGTCGGTGACCACGCCGCCGTGCAACCCTTCGTAGAACAGCAGGTCGGTCGGTTCCGGCATCGGTTCCCAGGGCGTGAAGGTGCCCGGCACTTGATTGTAGGGAATGGCTTCGTCGTAGGTGTGCAGGTATTTGCGGGTCTGGCCGGTGCCGCTGCGGCCGTATTCAATAAACGTGTGTTCCAGTTGGCTGAAATCGTTCGCTTCCGGCCCGAAATAGCTGATGTGGCGCCCCAGATCCCGCGCCTTGCGGATCGCCATGTCCATTTCCGGCCGGGTATAGCGGTGATAGCTGTCGCCATCCACCAGTGCGGCGCGCAGATTCAGTTGCTGGAAAATTTTGCGAAACGCCAGGCTGGTGGTGGTAGTCCCCGCGCCGCTGGAGCCGGTGACCGCGATAATCGGATGCTGGTGCGACATGGTGTGTAACCTCCGGTGAATGGGGCAATCTCCGGTAATCCGGTAAATAGGGGCAACCCCGGTCAGAGATATCTGAGCATTGTTAGCATGTTTATACCGCGGTGACACGCCAATTTACGTTTTTAACCGATTGATTCAGGGCTAATACCGCTCACCGCTGCTGAGCTGGCGGCGGGGCATGATATTGACGGTTTCATGCAGTTCCGACCATACCAGCACGACCTCGCCGTGTGCCAATTGTTGGCGTACGTCCGCGACTTTTTCGTCGAGCGTGCGCTCCTGCTCGCCGTAGTCGGTGCCTTCGCGCAGGACGAACGATTCAATCAGATTTTGCAGTGTTTCCGGTGCCAGTTCTTGCCAGGGAATGATCATGCGTTCTGCTCCAGATAAGGGGTGAACCAGCTTGGGGATCCGCTGTTCCAGCCACAACTCAGGCTGGTGCCATGTGCCGCCTGCACCGGCGCTTCACTCCAAGCGAGATCGATAAAATCCCCGTCCGGCAGGGGCTGAAAACACGTATTACGATAAGAAGAATGATTCATAAAAAGAGCGCCACGATGAAAAGAGGCCGCGATACCTGTTGCCGCATGGCGAAATACTTGTCTGCATCCTGTCTCGCTGCTAGGTTGAACGTCCCTTCAGTTATAAGGACCGCCGTTTCATGGAGCACGTCAGCCTGTTTCTTTCAATGCTCGGTTTCTTGTGGGTCGCCGCCATTACGCCGGGCCCCAATAATATGCTACTAACCGCCTCCGCCGCCAACTTTGGCGTATTACGCTCTATGTCGTTGATGCTGGGCATCATGATCGGGATGCAGATCATGCTGCTGCTGGTGGCGTTAGGGCTGGGCAGCCTGATCCTGCTTTATCCCTCGCTGCATCTGGCGTTGAAGGTGTTGGGCAGCGCCTATCTGCTGTGGTTGTCGTGGAAAATTGCTACGGCGGCTTATGAAAAACTCGACACGGATAGCGCGCCGCCGAAGCCGATTCCGCTGTATCAGGGCGGTTTGCTGCAATTTCTCAATCCCAAAGCCTGGTTGATGTCGCTGGGCGCCGTCGCGGGGTTCAGCCTGTCTGGCGACGGTTATGTCGGGTCGGTGGTGGCCATCAGCGTGGCGATGGTGTGCGTTAATCTCGTGGCCGGGATTATCTGGCTGGGGTTCGGCGCGATGATCGGCCGTTTGTTGCAAAGCCCGCGCGCCTGGAAGATATTCAATCTCGCCATGGGGTTACTGACGGCGACCTGCGTACTGATGATCTGGCATTAATCATCGTGAAGAGCGTCTGAACAGCGGGCCACCGTATTGCGCCCGCCGTTCAATCAGAATGGTGCTTACCCTTGGGCTTCGGCGTCGCGCAGCAACTGTTCCAGTTGTTCCTGCGCATCCAGCCAGGCCATTTCGGCATTTTCCAGCTCCGTCTTGGTCGCGCTTTGTTTTTGCAAACAGTCGGTCAGTTCATTTTTACGGCTGACGTCATAGAGCGCGCCGTCGGCAAGGCGTTCTTCTACTGTCGTCAGCGCGGCCTGCAGTTTCTCCATCTGTTGTTCCAGTTGGGTAATCTGTTTGCGCACCGGCTGAGTCAACGCGCGTAGCTCGGCATCGCGCCGCTTTTGATCTTTTCTTGATTGCGCACTGTTGGCGGCGTTTTCTTTGGGGGCGGAATCCGCGGCATTATCCTGCTTCTGCGCATCCAGCAACCATTGCTGATAATCCTCCAGATCGCCGTCGAACGGCTCGACCTTGCCGTCGTGCACCAGATAGAGATCGTCGGTGGTGGATCGGATCAGGTGACGATCGTGAGACACCACCACCAGCGCGCCTTCGAAGTCGATCAACGCTTCGGTCAGCGCCTGACGCATGTCGAGATCCAAATGGTTGGTCGGTTCGTCAAGCAGCAACAGGTTAGGGCGCTGCCAGACGATCAGCGCCAGCACCAGACGCGCTTTCTCGCCGCCGGAAAAGCGCTCGGTGGATTCGGTCACCTTGTCGCCCCGGAAGCCGAAACCGCCGAGATAGTCGCGCAACTGTTGTTCGGTCTCCCGTTCCGCCAGCCGGGTTAGGTGCTGCAACGGCGATTCGTCGGGACGCAGAAACTCCAGTTGATGCTGGGCGAAGTAACCGAGGCGCACGCCTTTGGCCAGCCCGATGTCGCCGTTGAACGGTTGAAGTTCGCCCGCCAGCAGTTTGATGAGCGTCGATTTGCCGGCGCCATTGTGACCCAATAACCCGATGCGTGAACCGGGCACCAGATTCAGCTTGATGGAGTCCAGAATCAGGCGGTCGCCGTAGCCGGCGCTGACTTTTTCCATCCGCAACAGCGGATTCGGCAACGCTTGTGGCTCACGAAAACTAAAGCGGAACGGGTTATCGACATGCGCCGGGGCGATAAGCTCCATGCGCTCCAGCATCTTGATGCGGCTCTGCGCCTGTTTGGCTTTACTGGCTTTGGCGCGAAAACGGTCGATGTAGTGTTGCAGATGGGTGACCCGCTCCTGCTGATGCTGATACATGGCCTGTTGCTGGGCCAGACGGGTAGCGCGTTGCTGTTCAAACGAGGTGTAGTTGCCGGTGTACTCGAACAGCGTTTCCTGCTCGATATGCAGGATCCGGTTGGCGATGGGATCAAGGAAATCCCGATCGTGGGAGATCAGCACCAGCGTACCGGGGTAATTCTTCAGCCATTTCTCCAGCCAGATCACTGCATCCAGATCCAGATGGTTGGTGGGTTCGTCGAGCAGCAGCAGGTCGGAACGGCAAATCAGCGCCTGCGCCAGGTTGAGGCGCATACGCCAGCCGCCGGAGAAATCGCTGACGGAACGTTGCAACTGCTCTTGCTGGAAGCCCAGCCCGTTGAGCAGGCTGGCGGCGCGGGACTGTATCGACCAGGCCTGAATCGCGTCCAGTTTACCGTGCAGTGTGGCGATGGCGTGGCCGTCGTTGCGGGCATTCGCCGCGTCCAGATCGGCTTCCAACTGGCGGAATTCGCGGTCTCCGTCTATCACGTAATCAATAGCCGAACGCGCCAGCGCCGGGGTTTCCTGATTGACCCATGCCAGTGCCCAGTTTTGCGGAAAGGTGACGCTGCCGCCGTCGGCGCTGATTTCCCCTTTTAACAGTGACAACAGGGTTGATTTGCCACAGCCGTTTTTACCCACCAGACCGACTTTTTGACCTGGATTGACGGTAGCGGTGGCGTTGTCCAGCAGTACCCGTGTACCGCGTCGAATTTGCAAGGAGGAGAAAACAATCATAACGCGCCAAATGTTCAAATATGTTAAATTAACGATCGGGTATCAGGACTGCCGTGTCCTGTCTATTGCTGTATCGCATGGTAGCCGAAAATACCTGCAATGACGACGCCCTGGAGGGGAATGATGTCGCAGCCACCAAAGATTTTGCTGCTGTTTGCCCATCCGGAATCTCAGGATTCTGTCGCGAATAAGCTGTTATTACACTCCGCCCGGCAGCTTGGGCATGTCACTGTGCACGATCTTTACGCTCACTACCCTGATTTTTTTATCGATATTCATCATGAGCAGCAGTTGCTGCGCGAGCATCAGTTGATCGTGTTTCAGCATCCGCTTTATACCTACAGTTGCCCGGCATTACTGAAAGAGTGGCTGGACAGGGTGTTGACGCGTGGCTTTGCCAACGGGGTAGGCGGCAATGCGCTGACCGGAAAGTACTGGCGTTCGGTGGTGACGACCGGCGAGCAACAAGACGTGTACCGTGCGTCAGGTGTGAATCGTTACACGATGGATGAAGTATTAAGGCCATTTGAAATGACGGCCGCCATGTGTCACATGCACTGGCTGCCGCCGCTGATTATCTATTGGGCGCGGCGATTGCCGCCTGATGTGTTACGGGAGCATGCTAAAGCCTATAGCAACTGGCTGACGTCGCCGTTTCCGCATGGGGAACCCTAAACATGGAAACCTCTTCTCTCTTGAACGCCGGGGTGCTGTTCCTGTTTGTCGCCGTGCTGATGGTGCCGATTGCGGCGCGACTGGGGATTGGCGCGGTGCTGGGGTATTTGCTGGCGGGGATCGCCATCGGCCCGTGGGGGCTGGGATTTATCCGTGACGTGGAAGCCATCCTGCATTTTTCCGAATTGGGCGTGGTATTCCTGATGTTTATCATCGGTCTGGAGCTGGATCCGGCCAAATTGTGGCGATTACGGCGGTCTATTTTCGGCACCGGTGCGGCGCAGGTGTTGCTGAGTGCGGCGGCGCTGGGCGGGGTGTTATATCTAAGCCGGTTCTCCTGGCAGGCGGCGCTGATTGGCGGCATTGGGTTGGCGATGTCTTCCACCGCCATCGCGCTGCAACTGATGCGTGAAAAAGGCATGAACCGCAACGAGTCCGGCCAGCTTGGTTTTTCGGTGCTGCTGTTTCAGGACCTGGCGGTGATCCCGGCGTTGGCGCTGATTCCGGTGCTGGCAGGGGTTCAGGGTGAACTGGATGACTGGAATCAGGTGGGGCTGAAGGTCGTGGCGTTCGGCGGGATGCTGATTGGCGGGCGTTATCTGGTGCGTCCGTTGTTCCGTTTTATCGCCGCGTCGGGCGTGCGCGAAGTGTTTACCGCCGCCTCGCTATTGCTGGTGCTGGGGTCGGCGTTGTTCATGGATGCGCTGGGTCTGTCGATGGCGCTCGGCACGTTTATTGCGGGCGTACTGCTGGCGGAAAGCGAATACCGCCACGAGCTGGAAATCGCCATTGAACCGTTCAAGGGCTTGCTGCTGGGGCTGTTTTTCATCTCGGTCGGTATGTCGCTCAATCTCGGCGTGCTGTACGCCAATATTCTGATGGTGTTGGCGGGTGTGGCGATCCTGGTCGTCGTGAAAGGGATAATCCTGTATCTGCTGGCGTGGTTGTATGGGCTGCGCTCCTCTGAGCGTCTGCAATTTGCCGGGGTGCTTAGTCAGGGCGGCGAGTTTGCCTTTGTGCTGTTTTCCTCCGCGGCGACATACAAGGTATTGAAAGGCTCGCAATTGCCGTTGTTGCTGGTGACGGTCACGCTGTCGATGATGGTCACGCCGTTACTGATGACGCTTATCGACAAACTGTTATCGCGTCGCTTCAACCATCAGGAAGAAGAGGATGAAACGCATTATGTCGAGAATGATCGCCCTCAGGTGATAGTGGTGGGATTCGGCCGGTTTGGGCAGGTTGTCGCCCGTTTGTTGATGGCGAATAAAATGCGTATCACGGTGTTGGACCGCGACATCAGCGCGGTGCGTTTGATGCGCACCTATGGCTATAAAGTGTATTACGGTGATGCGACCCAGCTCGAACTCCTGCGCGCCGCCGGCGCGGATCAGGCGCAGTCCATCGTGATTACCTGTGTGAACCCTGAACACTCGATGACGATTGTGCACTTGTGCCAACAGCATTTTCCTCATCTGGAGATTCTGGTGCGAGCCCGCGGCCGTGTGGAAGCCCATGAGTTGCTGAAGGCCGGCGTGACGCAATTCACGCGCGAAACATTCTCGAGTGCGCTGGAGTTGGGACGTAAAACCCTGGTTTCATTAGGGATGCATCCTCATCAGGCTTACCGGGCGCAACAGCATTTTCGGCGGCTCGACATGCGTATGCTGCGTGAGCTGATGCCTCAGCATAAAGGCGATGTGGCGCAGATTTCCCGCGTCAAGGAGGCTCGCCGCGAGCTTGAGGAGATCTTTGAGCGAGAAATGCAGCGCGAACGGCGTCGGCCGGATGACTGGGACGAACACGAAGAACACTAGGCGAATGTGCGGCGTACCGTGGTATGCCGCGAATGCAACAGGCTAACAGAGAATAACCATGCGCAAACGTTTTATTGCCGGAGCCGTGTGCCCGAAGTGCCATACGCAGGATACGCTGGCGGTGGGGCGCGAAGGCGACGATGAAGTGGTGGTGTGTGTGCACTGCGGCTATCAGCAAAGCCAGTCGGAGGCACCGCCCAAGGCTGCCACGCCACCCGCCGGTGAAATCATCGGCCTGTTTCGCCCAGAATAATCTGGCTTAAGACGGCTGCGATGGCGGTTGACCGCGAACGGTATGCAGATGGAAAAGGTCTTCCAGACAGTTTTTTATCCCGGGCAATACATGGGGATGTTTTTCCGCTACAATTTGCGCAAAATTGATTTCCAACGCTAGGAGATATCATGAAAGTAGCAAAAGACCTGGTGGTCAGCCTGGCCTATCAGGTACGTACGGAAGATGGTGTATTGGTTGATGAGTCTCCGGTGAGTGCGCCGTTGGACTATCTGCATGGTCATGGTTCGCTGATTTCCGGTCTGGAAAAAGCGCTGGAAGGCCGTGATGTAGGTGAGCGTTTTGACGTCAGCGTCGGCGCTAACGATGCCTACGGCGAATACGACGACAATTTGGTTCAGCGTGTGCCGAAAGACGTGTTCGTCGGTGTGGACGAGCTGCAGGTCGGCATGCGTTTCCTGGCTGATACCGATCAGGGTCCGGTGCCGGTAGAAATCACCGAAGTACAGGATGACCACGTAGTGGTTGATGGTAACCACATGCTGGCAGGCCAGAACCTGAAATTCAACGTAGAAGTGGTCGCTATCCGTGAAGCCACGGAAGAAGAGTTGGCGCACGGTCATGTACACGGTGCGCATGATCATGACCACGATCATGACGGTTGCTGCGGCGGCCACGGCCATGATCACGACCATGAACACGGTAAAGGTGGTTGCGGCGGTAACGGTGGTTGCGGTTGCCACCACTGATTTGCCCTTCCCTGAAAAGGCCGCGATTGCGGCCTTTTTTCTTGTCAGCCCATTACCACCTCCTTGGGAGGTGGTAATGGTTAAACGTCGGCTACTCCTTCCGTACCAGCATGGCGTCCTGTGGGGCGTTGTCGCGCTGGGTTCGGGTCATCAGAAAATAGCTGTAACCCGCCAGCATCAGCACAATAAACAAACCGCCGATCACCGGGTTGAACCACAGCATCGCGATCAGACACACCACCGACAGCACCAGCGCGATAGCCGGAATGAACGGATAACCCGGTGCGTGGAAAGTACGATGCAACTCAGGTTCGGTACGACGTAAACGGAACAGGCTCAGCATACTCATCATGTACATCACGTTGGCGCCGAATACCGCCATGGTGATCATCGCAGCGGTCAGGCTCATCCCCTGCAGGTTGATCCAACTGTCGCTGAAGATGGTGGCGATGCCGATCACGCCGCCGGTCAAAATAGCGCGGTGCGGTGTCTGGAAACGCGACAATTTCGCCAGACCGGCAGGCAGGTAGCCGGCACGAGCCAGTGCGAAGAACTGACGCGAATAGCCAAGGATGATGCCGTGGAAACTGGCGATGAGCCCGAACAGACCGATCCACACCAGCATGTGCATCCAGCCGGAGTTTTCGCCTACCACCGCTTTCATCGCCTGCGGCAGCGGGTCGTTGATGTTGGATAGGGTCCGCCAGTCGCCGACGCCGCCGGCCATGATCATCACCCCGAGCGCCAACACTACCAGCGTGATAATACCGCTGATGTAAGCTTTGGGGATGGTGCGCTGTGGGTCTTTGGCTTCTTCGGCCGCCATGGCGGCGCCTTCTATTGCCAGAAAGAACCAGATGGCGAAAGGAATGGCCGCGAAGATACCGGAAATCGCCGGGCCGCCGAAATCATTGCTGCCGGCCCAGCCGTTGGCAACGAAATGGCTGATGCTGAAACCCGGCGCGACGACGCCCATGAACACCAGCAATTCGATGACCGCCAACACGGTAACAAACAGCTCAAACATCGCCGCCAGCTTGACGCCCAAAATGTTCAGGGCCATGAAGATGAGGTAAGCGCCGGTGGCGGCATAGCGCGGATCCAACGACGGGTACTGCACGTTGAGATAAGCGCCGATAGCCATGGCGATCGACGGCGGAGCGAACACGAACTCAATCAAGGTCGCCATACCGGCAATTAGACCACCGGTTTCGCCAAAGGCGCGACGGCTATACGCGAATGGGCCGCCGGCATGAGGAATGGCGGTGGTCAGCTCGGTAAAGCTAAAAATGAAGCAGGTATACATGGCGGCGATAATCAGCGTGGTAACGAGAAAGCCCAGCGTTCCCGCCACGCCCCAGCCGTAACTCCAGCCAAAGTACTCGCCGGAAATCACCAGGCCGACGGCAATTCCCCACAGATGAAGCGTACCCAGGGTGGGTTTTAACTGCGTGGGTTTTAACTGCATTGTCATGACGGTCTCCCCTACAAGATGTGGGATGAAAACGGCTGCTTTTCATCACCTCTATTTATGAAAATCATGTGGTTATAAGAATTGCCGGTACCGAAAACAGCATTGTTATCCGGAGCAGCATTGTTATCCGGAACAGCATTGTTACCCGAAACAGCATGGTCATCCGGCGGCCGGCAGGTCTGTAGGGTTCGATAATGCCGCTGACGGTTCACCGGCGACTTGACAGCCGCATGGAGATTTTTGCGCTCTGCGGTCAAACCGGGAGGATTCGGCGGGCAGGTGCCGCGTAAGGTCAATTTGCGGCATTGCGGCGTCAAGCATCGTAACGGGAGTGATCACATCCTGAAGGCTGAGCGGGTTCTTTTATCCAGATATCCCCCGCTACCGAGATAACCCCCAGGATGAGATAAGACCTATGGCAGAACAGGTTATGGCTGAACAGTACGATACCCTTGATAACACCACGCTGGACCATTTGGCCGCATTGGCGATGCAACGTTACCCGTCGGCGCAACAGGGCGAACTTACCCTACTGTGCCGATCGGAAAACGCCACCTATCGGCTGATTGCCGGCGGTAAACGTTATGCGATGCGTATTCACCGTCCCGGTTACCATCAGCGTGAAGACATCGCCGGTGAGCTGGCCTGGCTGGACGCGCTGCGCGAAGAAGGGATTACCGTACCGCAGGCGCTCCATGGGCTGGATGGCGAAGCGGTGCAAACGGTGACGATGGCGGATGGTACTACGCGCAATGTAGTGCTGTTCCACTGGATTGAAGGGGAAATGCCGACCACCGCCGTCGATGCCGCCGCTTTTGAACAACTGGGTATGATCACCGCGCGTTTGCACCAGCACAGCCGCCGCTGGGAACGACCGGCCGGTTTTCGTCGGCTGGTCTGGGACCATGACACTATGGTCGGCCCGCAAGGACACTGGGGGCGCTGGCAAGATGCCCCCAATCTGAAGGCGCATGACCATGGCATTATCGAAGAAACGCTGGCGCAGGTGCGTCAGGCGCTGGCGCACTACGGTAAAGATCGCCAGCGTTATGGTTTGATTCATGCGGATTTGCGCCTGACCAACCTGCTGCTGCAAAACGGCGAAACCCGGGTGATCGATTTTGATGATTGTGGTTTTAGCTGGTATCTGCACGATCTGGCGGCGGCGATCAGCTTTGTGGAACATCATCCCAGTGCGCCTGCGTGGGTGGCGGGGTGGCTCAGCGGCTACCAGAAAGTCTGCCCGCTCGGCGAGGCGGACCGTGCGGTAATCCCATCGTTGCTTATTCAGCGTCGTATTCAGTTAATGGCGTGGGCGGGATCGCACAGCCAGACGGAACAGGCCGTCAGTCTGGGAGTGGACTGGAGCGATCACACCGTGCGGTTGTGTCGTCGCTATCTGGAGAAAGAGGCTTTGCCGGTGGGAGCCTGAGCGGCACCGTGCGTTTACTGCACCACGACAGCGCACCATGGGATCGCCATGGTGCTGCTTTACCTTACGACAACCGTTAAATCAGTTACTTGCGAATGGTATGGAATTTGCAGGTTTACGGCATTGAGTAGGTTGTGTGAGGCAGAAATCATGGAAACCACGTCTTTTCGGTTGCCGCCGGTCGCCGAGCTATCCATCGGGCACCGGGGGGTGCTGGCTGCCGCCGCATCGGGGCTGACCGACTTCATCGGTGAAAAAGGCGGCGATGCGGATCGCATTCTTGGCATCAGCGGTATTGACCCGGAAAGGCTGGCCTGCCCGACGCTCAGCGTCGGACTGGTGAATTATTGCCGGGTGCTGGAAGAGGCGGCCCGTTATTCAGACTGCGATAATTTCGGGTTGCACTATGGGCGGCAATTCAAACCGCAGGCGTTGGGGTTGATAGGCTATGTTGGGTTATGCAGTGCCACTCTGGAGCAGGCATTGCATAACGTAGTCAATGCCTTTCCCTTTCACCAGCACGATACGCTGATTCGCCTGGTGGACAAAGGCGACTGCTGGCGTTTTGATTATCAGGTGCGCCACGGCGCTATCCTGCATTGCCGTCAGGATGCGGAACTGACGTTGGGGATGATGTTAAACCTGATTCGCCATGCGGCAGGAAAGAACTGGGCGCCGCGGGAAGTTCATTTTGAACATCCGCGCCCCGAGCAGTGGCATGAGCACTGCAAAGCGTTTGATGCGCCGGTGTATTTTGACCAGCCGTTCAATTCGTTGCTGATCCCGAAACGGGACCTGATGCGCGCCATGCCGGATCATGACCCGTTGCTATTGCTGGTGGTGCAGGATGCCCTGCGCCGGCTTAACAACGACGCCCCCCAGCAAAGCGTGGTGGATCTGGCGCGCGCCCGGTTGCGCCAGGTGTTGCCGCAAGGTGAACCGGCGCTGGAAGAAGTCGCGGAGAATATCGGTTTGTCGAGCTGGTCGCTGCAACGTCGCCTGAAAGAAGAAGGCATTACTTTCACTCAGTTGGTGGAGAAAGTGCGTTGCGAGATGGCAACCCATTATTTGCGGCAGCGCCAGTTGTCGATTTCCGAGATGGCATTCCTGCTGGGCTACTCTGAAGTCAGCGCGTTTTCCCGTGCCTTCCGCCGCTGGTTTGGCATCAGCCCGCGGCAGTGGCGCAAGGCATAACGCGGTTCCGGGCCTGCATCAATAATGCGGCGGCGGTGTTTCTTCCGCCTGCGAGGCAATCATCGACGGCGATGTCGCCCGAAGTTTCTCGGTTAACAACCGTAACTGTTCGCGCAACCGGGTCATTTCCAGCTCGTGTTGCACGACGGTGTGGTTCAATTCCTCAATCGTGATCTCCTGAAAAGCCAGGCGACTTTCCAGCAACTCAAGCCGTTGTTCCAGTGGTGACTGTGACATCGTTTTTCCTCCCGTGCAGTGAGCGCAAAGTGTGTCAGAAAGCGGAAAGTTCTGGTAGTAAAACCGCACACCGTCGGGCGTAAACCCTGGTATTCAGAATTTTTCGCTATCTGGTGCGGCACGTCGTTGTATTGTCTTTACGCGCAACGTTATAGTAGCTGGCGAAATGTTAATGTTGCCGGGGCATGGTGCTCCGAATGTTGGAGAGATGGATGAAATCACTGTTTAAAGTCACACTGCTGACGGCGGCCATGGGACTGGCGCTGAGTACGGGTGTTATGGCGGCGGATGCGGCCAAGACCACTGATGCGGCGGCGGCCCCTGCCGCGGCAGACGCAGCGAAAGCCGCGGCCGGTAAATTTAAGAGCGATGAAGAAGCGGCAGCGTACGCACTGGGCGCATCTCTGGGTCGCTATATGGACAACTCCCTGAAAGAGCAGGAAAAACTGGGCATCAAGCTGGACAGGCAGCAGTTGATCCTGGGTGTTCAGGACGCGTTTGCCGATAAGAGCAAATTGTCTGACGAAGAAATTGAAAAAACCCTGCAGTCGTTTGAAGGCCGTGTTAAAGAAGCGGCTCAGGCGAAAATGCAGCAGGATGCCAAAGATAACGCGGATAAAGGCACCCAATTCCGTGATGCTTTTGCCAAAGAAAAAGGCGTGAAGAAAACCGAATCCGGCCTGCTTTACCAGGTAGAGAAGGAAGGGACCGGCGCGATGCCTAAAGACAGCGATACCGTCGTTGTGAACTACAAAGGGGCGCTGGTTGACGGTTCCGAGTTCGATAATTCCTACAAACGCGGCGAGCCGCTGTCTTTCCGTCTGGATGGCGTTATCCCAGGCTGGACCGAAGGCCTCAAGCATGTGAAGAAAGGCGGTAAGATCAAGCTGGTAATCCCGCCGGCACTGGCTTACGGCGAAGCCGGCGTTCCGGGTATCCCGGCTAATTCTACGCTGGTGTTCGACGTTGAACTGCTGGACATCAAATCCGATGCCGACGCGAAAGGCGCTGCGCCGAAAGCGGAAAAACCGGCTGACGACAAGGCGAAGAAAGCCGCTCAGTAATCATTCCGGGCTTGAGAAAAACCGTAGGTTCCCCCTGCGGTTAATCAGATGGTCACCCCCACCCTGTGAGCGGCACGCTGACAGGGTGTTTTTCTTTCTGATACCGCTTCTACCGTCGGCGCGCAACTGCGGCATCAGAGATCAGCGTGATGCCCGCCGATCTCCATGCCAGCGGCGAGTACCAGCGCATCGGCAATGCTTTCCACCTGATCCTCGTTCAGCATTGAAGTGCTGACGCGAATAAACTGCGCGTTGCCGCAGCGGCAGCGCTCTCCTGGCAATACGGCGATGCCGCGCGCAGCCAGGGTAATCATGGCGAACTGCTCGGACTCGACGGGAAGGTAAATGCTCAAGCCGTCGCGATCGGGCAGATGCAGGCCGCGGCGGGCTAGCGCTTTCAGCAGTCGGCGGCGGCGCTCGGCATAGCAGTCGCGGGCCTGTTGCAATTTGCGTTGAGTCGTCGGGTCGGTCAGCATCCAGGCCACGGCATCCTGCAGAATGCGGCTGGTCCAACTGGCGCCGAAGTTGCGAAACGATTGCAGGCGTTTGACTAGCGACTCCGGGCCGGACAGAACCGCCAGCCGCAAATCAGGACCGTAGGCTTTGGAGAACGAACGTACGTACAGCGTTCTTTCCGGGTAGTAACGTCCGAGGCTCCAGACCGGCCAGGCGGATAGTTCGCCGATGCCGTCGTCTTCCACCACCAGCGTGGCGCTATCCGCAAGCAGGCGCGCCAGTTCGGCGCTGCGGTTTTCGCTGACGGTATGCCCGGCGGCGGAGTGGGTACGAGGCTGGTAGATGAACATGACTGGCGATTTCTTCAATTGCATTTCCAGCACGTCGGGTCGCGGCCCCTGTTCATCGCAGGCCAGCGGCAGCAGTTCGGCACCGACGTTATCCAGCATATCCAGCAGTCGGGTCGCGGTGGGATCTTCAATGATGACTTTATCGCCCGGCGATACCAGTGTCTGGATGATCAGGTTCATGGCATCGAAGCCGCCGTCGGTAGCCATGAATGCCTGCGCCTGAAACGGCCAGCCCGGCGCCAACGTCTGGCGCAGCGTCGGTGTAATCAGGTCGCGTTGGTAGCTGTTCAGCTTGTCGGAGCGTATCCCTTGCAGCATGGCTTCCTGCAGGTCCGGCAGTAATCGCGGATCCGGACATGCCATGACCAGATCGGCCTGAATACCGTTGCCGTAATTACCGATTTTTTCAAACCTCACCGGTTTTAGCGTGTCGTGGTCGCCACAAACCCAGACGCCGCTGCGTCCTTTACCAGCAATCACTTTTTGCCGCTTCAACTGCCCCCAGGCGGCGGAAACCGTTGCCGGGCTGACGCCCAGGCGCTCGGCCAATTCCCGCACGGCGGGGAGCTGGGTGCCGATAGGTATGCGCCCTTCGCGAATTAACGTAGCAGTCGTCTGGGCGATCCCCTTGATCGAGGTATCGTTGATCTGCTCTACCAGCCAGTTGAAATCCAGTGTATCCGTCATAAGAAAATACTTTGTTCAGTAACAAATAAATTATTGTACAGATAATATTATCGCCATAGTATCAAATTCAAGCAGCATTTGGTTGTAAAACGATCTAAGTGCATTCGGATTGTGCGCAACACCGGGAACGTAAGGAAAAAAGCATAATGATCACCATCAGACTGGCAGTTCGGGATTGGGACTATTTCACGCCGCTGGCGCTCGGCGATGTCCAGTCAGAAAGATTCAATGTTGAAGTACACCGTGTGAATACCCTGGTAGACGATCTGGCCACCAGCGAGCGTTACGATGCGGGCGAAGTTTCTTTCAGCCGTTATGCGCAGGCGCGCGCTAAAGGCGATACCTCATTGTTGGGTGTGCCCCATTTTCTGATGCGGGGGTTTCGGCAGCGCTGCATCATCACCACGGCGGATAATCGCGTGACATCGTTGGAGCAGTTGAAGGGCGGACGCATCGGCGTGACCGGTTGGCAGGATTCCGGCAATACCTGGACGCGCACCTTGCTGCGGGAAGCCGGCGTGGGCATTGAGGATATTCACTGGTTCGCCGGGCGGCTGACGGCGGATCATCCCATCGTCGATCGTCTGGGCCGGTTTGGCCGTCCCGGTCATATTGAAGCCGCACCGGGCGAGCGCCCGCTGATTGAATTGTTGCAGGCCGGAGAACTGGATGCCGTCTTTACTCCGTTTATGCCGCAGGGGTTCTTCCTGCCGGGGTCCGGGCTGCGCCAGGTGCAGGCTGATTTCCGCCAGGCTGAACTGGCGTATTTTCGTCGCGTGGGTTATGTGCCAGGCATCCATATGCTGGGCATCAAACCGGCGCTGGTCGAGTCGCTGCCATGGTTGCCTGGGGAACTGAGTCGGCTTATCGACCGCTCCGCCCAGGTTTGGCAGCAGAAGCGCGAGAAGTATGCGGACACCACGCCCTGGCTGTTGGACGATCTGCGCCGCACCGCGCAGGATTTGCCGGCCAGTTGGAATGACAACGGTTTTGACGTCAACCGTAAAATGATTGCCGATTTCGGCCGTGAGCTCTACGAACAAGAGATCACCGCCACATTGCTGACGCCGGAAGCGATATTTCCGGCCTTTGCCACTCAGGGAGCGTAAGACATGAAAGTAGCCATGGGGCAGTTTGCCGTCAGCCGCGAATGGCAGGAGAACGCCGATATCTGTTTGTCGCTGATGGCCCGCGCGAGCGCGGCAGGCGCCGATCTGCTGGTGATGCCGGAAGGCGTGCTGGCGCGCGATATCGCCGATCCGGATTTGGTGCTGAAAGCGGCGCAACCGTTGGATGGCCCGTTTGTCAGTCAACTGCTGGCGGCCAGCCGCGGCAACGCGCTGACAACCATGATGAGCGTTCATGTGCCGACGGAAAATCATCGTGCGCTGAATGTGCTGATTGCCATCCGCGATGGTGAGATTGTCGCGCGCTACGACAAGTTGCACCTTTACGACGCTTTCTCCATGCAGGAGTCGCAGCGGGTTACCCCGGGCGATGTGGTTCCGCCGTTGGTGGAGGTAGCCGGTATGAAAGTGGGGTTGATGACTTGTTATGACGTGCGTTTCCCCGAGCTGGCCCGTCGGCTGGTGCTGGATGGCGCCGATGTGCTGGTACTGCCTGCGGCTTGGGTGAAAGGGCCGCTTAAAGAGATGCACTGGGACGTGCTGGTGACCGCCCGCGCGCTGGAAAACACCTGCTATGTGGTGGCGGTTGGGGAATGCGGTCCGCGCAATATCGGCAATAGTATGGTGGTGGATCCGTTGGGGGTGTCTATCGCCAAGGCTGCCGAGGGGCCGGCGTTGGTGGTCGCCTGTCTGGACCCGGAACGCATCGCCTCGGTGCGTGATGCGCTACCGGTTTTGAAAAATCGCCGTTTTGCCCGTCCTGAATTAAAAACCCAATAACAGACAGGGGATATTTATGATGAAGAAGACTGCCTACGCACTGGCTTTAGCTCTGGGAATGGTCACCGGCGTCGGCTATGCCGCCGAGAGTATTCCGGCCCAAAAGGTGGATCAGGCGCTGCACGACCGTTTGCCGGACGATATCAAGAAAGCCGGGAAAATCGTTGCCGTCAATAACGGCTCCTTCCCCCCGTACGAGATTGTTAAAAGCCCGACCGAGATGGATGGCGCCAGTGCCGATCTGGCCGAAGCGCTGGGGCAATTGCTGGGCGTCAAGATTGAACATGCCACGGTGAGCGGCCTGTCCGGGGTACTGTCGGGCATCAAGTCCGGCCGGTATCAGATGGCGATTGGCCCGGTGGGGGATTACCCCGATCGCCAGAAAGATAATGACTTCATCGATTACGCGCAAGAGTTCGTGGTATTTGCTGTACAGAAAGGCAATCCACAAAATATCAATGGGTTGGATGATACCTGCGGCAAGAATATTGCGGTGATGGCCGGCGGTTCCGCTGAGCAGGTTATCCGCAAGCAGTCTCAGGTCTGCACCGATGCCGGTAAACCTGCGGTCACCGTGCAATCGTTTACGGATCAGCCTTCGTCTATTTTGGCCGTGCGTTCCAAGCGTTCCGACGCCTTTTTCTCTTCCCAGGCTCCGCTGGTGTATTTCGTGGGGCAGGCCAACGGTCAGCTTGAGTTGACTGCCGTCGGCAAGAAGAATGGTTTCGGCGATATTTTCCAGGGGTCGGTGGTGCCGAAGGATTCGCAACTGGGCAAAGTGGTGCTGGACGCCTATAAGGAACTGTTCAAGAACGGGACTTACGCCGCCATCATGAAAAAGTGGAAGCTGGACAATAACACTATCGCTGAACCGGGAGTGAACCTGGCGAAGGGGGCGGCGAAATGAACAACGACGCCACGGATTCTCGAACCAGTGAAAATGCTGATGTAAAGGCGCGTGACGTGGCATTTGCCCGCAGCACGCCACGTTATGGGCGCCTGGTTTCCTGGATTGTGGTCTTGCTGATCGCTGCCAAGTTTTTCTGGTTGGTGGCGACCAACCCCAATTTTGAGTGGAAAGTGGTGGTGCTGTGGTTTACCGAAGGCTCGGTCATGAAAGGGCTGGAGGTCACGCTGGGGCTGACGGTTATCGCCATGCTGCTCGGCGTCGCGCTGGGGCTGCTGTTGGCGATTGCCCGCCTGTCGGACAATCGCTTGCTGAGCGGGCTGTCCGGTTTATACATCTGGTTTTTCCGGGGGACGCCGCTGCTGGTGCAACTGATTTTCTGGTACAACCTATCCACGTTGTTTCCGACCATTTCGCTGGCGATTCCGCTTACCGGGCCGACGCTGGCCGAGTGGAAGACCAACGATCTGATTACGCCGCTGACCGCCGCTATCGCTGGTCTGGCGTTGAATGAAGCTGCCTATATGGCGGAGATTATCCGCGCCGGGCTACTGTCGGTGGACCAGGGGCAGATAGAAACCACGCAGGCGTTCGGTATGAGCCGTGGGCGGGCGCTGCGCCGCATTATTATTCCTCAGGCCATGCGCGCCATTATTCCGCCGACCGGCAACCAGCTAATCAGTATGATCAAGGCCACGTCGCTGGTGAGCGTGATTGCTATGAGTGATCTGTTGTACTCAGTGCAGGCCATCTATAACCGGACCTTCGAAATTATCCCGATGCTGATGGTGGCGGTGATCTGGTATCTGCTGATTACCTCGATACTGAACGTCGGCCAGTCGGCTGTTGAACGTTATTACGCCCGCGGTTCGCGCCGCACGGTTTCGGTCGGCAAGCGCCGACCGGCGCAGAGCGAGGAACCGGCGCGTACATCTGCCACCGTCGGGCAGCCCTGGATGAAGAAGGAGGAGGCATGAACGACATGACGCCGCTGGTACGTGCCCGCAATGTCCAGAAAAGCTATGGCGATAATGAAGTCCTGAAGGGGATCGACCTGAATGTTTATCCAGGCGAAGTGGTGGTGATTCTGGGGCCTTCCGGTTCGGGAAAATCGACTTTTTTGCGTTGTATCAACCACCTGGAGGATATGGATGCCGGTTCGATCATGGTGGGGAAGGAGCAGATTGGCTACGAACTGAAGCACGGCCGTTTACATCGTCTGTCGCCCCGCTGCATCGCGCGGCAGCGCCAGGAGATCGGCATGGTGTTTCAGCAGTTCAATCTGTATCCCCATATGACGGTGTTGCAGAATATTATCGAAGCGCCGATCGGTGTGCACAAACAGCCCAAAGAGGAAGCGATTCGCTATGCAAAAGAGTTGCTGGCCACGGTCGGGTTGAGCGATAAGGCCGACGCCTGGCCGCGCCATTTATCCGGCGGGCAGCAGCAACGGGTGGCGATCGCCCGTGCGCTGGCGATCAAACCGCGGTTGATGCTGTTCGACGAGCCCACTTCGGCGCTTGATCCGGAACTGGTGGGGGAGGTATTGGCCACCATGCGTACCTTGGCGGAACAAGGCCTGACGATGATCGTCGTTACCCACGAAATAGGTTTCGCCCGTGAAGCGGCCGACCGGGTGGTGTTTATGGATGGCGGCGTGGTGGTGGAGCAGGGCAGCGCCGAGGAGGTGTTAGGTAATCCTCGCCATCCACGGACCCAGGCGTTCCTCAGCCGTTTTATCTGAACCGGCATAGCGGTTGACTCTGGTTATCCGCTTCCGGCCCGTGGATGGTGGTGGTCGCAACGAAACCCGTGGGTCGGGCGTTTTTTAGCGTAAGCAGGGCCGCGCCCGCCGTGTTGTGGGGCGCGGCTTGTTGTGGGGCACGGCTTAGTATCAGATATGCCTTCGCAGCACTACGCGGGCCTGAGTACCGGTACGATCGCGCCGGTTTTCCAGAAAGAACTCGCCGTGGTGCAACTGCACGATGCGGGTTACGATGCTCAGCCCGAGTCCGATGCCGCCATAGCGCGTGTCCAGACGCACAAACGCTTTGGTCAATTCCCCCACCTGAGATTCGTTGATGCCCACGCCCTCGTCTGCAACGATCAATTCACAACCGCCGTCAGGGAAATCGGTGACTTTGATGCTAATCGTGCTGTGTTCCGGGCTGTATCGGTAGGCATTCTCTACCAGATTGCGCACCAGCAACTGTAGTAGTGTGGCATTACCGGGGACGTTGCCGTCCTGAAAATCTGACTGCCAGTCGAGCCGTTGGTGACGAGTGGCCGCCATTTCCTCCAATTCTTCCTGCTTCGGCGTAATCACATCGTCGACCAATGACACCGACTCGTAGTGGCCGGCGGCAAGTTCGTTGCCGACACGGGCCAGCAACAGCAACTGTTCAATGGTTTTGGTCAGGTGGTCGACGCGCTTGATTAATGGCTGGCAGTCAATATGGTGCGTTTGTTCATGTAATTCCAGGCTGAGCCGGATGCCCGCCAGCGGGGTACGCAACTCATGCGCGACATTCGAGGCGAAAAGCCGATCGCGGCGTAGTGATTCGCTAAAACGTATGAATAACTGATTCATGCTGGCGATGACCGCCGCCACTTCGGTCACATCGCTGCGTTGCTGGAGCGGGTCAAGATTTTCCGCCGTGCGGTTGTGCAGTTCTTCCTGCAGTTTAATGAGCGGACGCGTGATACGGTTAACCGCATGCGTGCATATCACCAGCGACGCGATAATCATCACCAGGCTGGGAAGACTTAATGAGGCGATGGCTTCATTAATTTCGAAGTCGATATCATGGCTTAGTGACTTGGCAGTCAACGTCTGCTCTACCAGCAGTTCGATCTGCTCTTTGCTCTCATGCCAAAGCCAAATTACGCTGATCAACTGGCAGGCTAAAAGGATGCAGCCTAACGTCAGGATAAGCCGGGTACGAATGCTTGCCGTGTGCTCGAATGGGGCGGAATGAGGGATATGACTCATGGCTGCTCCTCCCTGGATTGTTCGTCTTTGGATTGGTCGTCCTTGGTCAGCAGGTAACCGAAACCACGCAGCGTTTTAATGCGATTCTTGCCGATCTTTTGCCGCAGGTTGTGGATGTGTACTTCCAGCGAATTCGACGACGGGTCATCGTCCCAGCTGTAAAGATCCTGATGCAATACTTCGCGGTGTACCTGCGAACCGGCCTTGAGGATAAGGCGGGACAGAATGGCGAACTCCTTCGGCGTCAGTACGATCGGTTTGTCGTCCAGCATGACCTGCTGATTGTTGAGATCGAGCGTGATGTTGTCTACCCGGATCCAACTGTCGCTGGAGCCCTGATGGCGGCGGATCAGCGCACGAACCCGCGCCTGAAACTCGCTCAGCGCAAAGGGTTTGATCATGTAATCGTCTGCGCCGATGTCCAGCCCGGTTACGCGGTCGTCCACCGTATCCCGCGCAGTGAGGATCAACACCGGTTGCTGGTAATGGTTTCGGCGCCAACGGCCGAGCAAGGTGAGGCCGTCTTCGTCCGGTAAGCCTAAATCCAGTACGACCAGGCTGTAGTGGGCGCTGGCAATCAGGGCATCTGCTTCTTTGGCCGTGGACGCGCAATCGCAGACATAACCCTCGTTGCGCATCGCCTGCAATAATCCTTCCTGTAACAACGCATCATCTTCAACAATCAAGAGTTTCATCAAGTGCCCCGACACGGTTGAAGAATATCAAGCGGCGCCTGATATTCTTTTGTCGCAATGTTAAACATGCCCAGAACGGTATGGAAAAGATTGTCCTGAGAAAAACGCTGCTGGTCGGCTTGTTTGCGCATGCAACTGTCATTGATGGCAAACAGTTGCTGGTAGCCGCCGGAAAACCACATCAGCATCGGGATATGAGTTTGTTGTGTGGGCGCGACGGCATACGGCATGCTGTGCAGGTAAATCCCGTCTTCGCCCAGTGATTCGCCATGGTCGGAGAGGTAAACCAAAGCGGTGTTAAATTTATCCTGATGCTCTTTCAAGACATTAATCGCCTTATCAACAATATAGTCTACGTAGAGAATCGTATTATCGTAAGTATTGATTAATGATTCTTGCGAGCACGTCTGGATCTGATTGGTATCGCAGGTCGGGGTGAATTTTCTAAACGCCTCCGGGTAGCGCTGATAATAGGCTGGACCGTGGCTGCCCATGGTATGCAGTACGATGATGCCATCATTGTTCAACTGGTTGATATAGTCATCCACACCCTGGAACAGCGCTTCATCATGACACTCGCCGCCAATACACAGCCCGGGGAGGTTCAGGGTCGTCACGTCCTGAGTCGGCACGCGGTTGCAGACGTCTTTGCAGCCGCCGTCGTTATCTTGCCAGCGAACGCTGACGCCGGCGCGCTGCAGAATATCCAGCAATCCTTCCTGATGAGCGGCCAACTGATCGTCATAGCCGGTACGCGGCATACCGGAAAACATACAGGGAACCGAAACGCCGGTGGCGGTGCCGCAAGACGACGTCTGTTTGAAATAGATAACGTTGTCGTTGGTCAGGCGCGGGTTATTGGGTTTGCTGTAGCCGCCGAGGGCAAAATTCTCGGCGCGGGAGGTTTCTCCCACCACCAGAATCACCAGATTCTTTTTGCCATCGCTGGCTGACGGTGAATTTTTATGCGCATCCAACCCGATTTGTACCAACGGCAAATTCGCCTGAGCGTGATGACGATAATACGAGATGCCTGCGAGAATAATATTGCTGGGCGTTAGCGACTTCACCAGTTCTTTGTTATTTCGCATCAGCGAGGCGTAATCTTTATAGAAAAACGTGGCGACCAGCAGAATGGCGACAATCGACATCATGATGCTGAAGAAGCGGGAGCCAACCGCTATCCAGCTTAGCGGCGTCGGCCGGATCTTAATCCACAACGCGCCAATCGCTGGAACGATGCCCAGCAGCGTCAGCCATAACAGATATTGCGGCGTCACCAGCGCCATGGATTCCGCCATGTTGGTTTCGAACACGTTTTGCATCATGGTGCGGTCAATAATGATGCCGTAATTAATCATGAAATACTGTACTGCCGCGCCGCCGATGAGCAGCAGAGCGACCACTCCCTGACGCAACCAGCGGATAACCAGTAGTGTGAACAGGATATTCAGTACGGCGAAAATAACGATAGGCATGGTGGCGAGAAATAACCCGTCCCGCCAGGATTCGACCGCGACCAGGTGTGAGACCTGACGATAATAGGCGATATTCTGTATCAGAGTGATGAACGCGGCGAATACCAGATTATAAGTAAAACAGCTCCAGGTCGGGCGGGAGATAAGGGGAATTTTGAACATTGCAGGCAAGCCATCCATGCGGGAAAGTATGATGTGTCGCACTCTAAACCCCATAAATTAACTCAACCTTAAGAAGGAAAGCATCCAGCCGGTCTCGAAATACAAAGGACGACACAAGGGTTATTTGGTAAACTGACAATCTTGTCAATACGATGATAAATGACGTTGAGGGTGGTGCCTGCCATGTCTACTTCGCTTGTTAATGGCGAATCCAATGACCTTGATTTGCTGGACCAACGTCCGTTCATGCAGACGGATTATGAAATCCTGAAATCGTATGAAGCCGTGGTTGATGGCCTGGCGATGCTGATTGGCGATCATTGCGAGATAGTCTTGCACTCGCTGGACGACCTGAAATGTTCAGCGGTCCGCATCGCCAACGGCGAGCACACCGGACGCAAAATCGGCTCACCCATTACCGATCTGGCATTACGCATGCTACATGATATGGCAGGCGAAGACAGCAGTGTTTCCCGAGCGTATTTCACCCGCGCCAAAAGCGGCGTATTGATGAAGTCGGTAACCATTGCCATTCGTAATCGCGAGCAGCGCGTTATCGGACTCTTGTGTATCAATATGAATCTCGACGTCCCCTTCTCGCAGATCATGCAAACCTTCCTGCCGCCTGAAATCAAGGAAGTGGCGTCTTCCGTCAACTTTGCCTCGTCGGTGGATGAGCTGGTGGCGCAGACGCTGGAGTTCACTATTGAAGAAGTGAATGCCGATCGCAATGTCTCCAACAATGCCAAGAACCGCCAGATAGTGCTTAATCTTTATGAAAAAGGCATCTTTGATATCAAGGATGCCATCAATCAGGTGGCCGATCGGCTGAATATTTCCAAGCACACCGTCTATTTATATATCCGCCAGTTTAAAAGCGGCGATTTCAGCGGGCACGATCGTTAATGCTGAGTTATTGCCTGTTGGTGACCGGCCCCGCCTACGGGACACAGCAAGCCAGCAGCGCGTTTCAGTTTGCGCAGGCTTTAGTGGCGCAAGGGCATCGCCTGCAGAGCGTTTTCTTCTACCGTGAAGGGGTGCTGAACGCCAATCAGTTCACTGCGCCGGCCAACGACGAGTTTGATCTGGTGCGCGCCTGGCAGCAACTGGCGCAGACGCATCAGGTAGCACTGAACGTGTGTGTGGCGGCCGCGTTGCGTCGCGGCGTGACGGATGCGCAGCAAGCGGAGCAACTGCATCTGCCGGGGGCGAACCTCCAGCCAGGGTTTACTTTGAGTGGATTAGGCGAGCTGTCGCAGTCGATACTGCGCTGTGATCGCGTCGTCCAGTTTTAGTCGCGGGAAAAATAAGATGAAGCGCGTTGCTTTTGTATTTACCCAGGCGCCTCATGGCTCGGCCTCTGGCCGGGAAGGGCTGGATGCGCTGCTGGCCATGTCGGCACTGACCGAGGATATCGGGGTTTTCTTTATCTCTGACGGCGTATTTCAGCTTCTCCCCAACCAACAACCAGACCTGATTCTGATGCGCAATTATATTGCGACGTTCGGGGTGCTGCCGTTGTACGACATCGAGCGCTGTTATGTCTGCGAAGCGTCGCTGCGCCAGCGTGGATTGCCTGTGGAAACTTGCTGGGTACTGGATGTAGAGCCGCTGGCGGCCGATGCGCTGCGCACAATGCTCAATACTTACGATACTGTGCTGACCTTTTGACCGGTGACCCTATGCTGCATACTCTGGCGCATTCGCCTTATCATACCGACCTGGATGCGTTGCTGCGTAATATCGGCGAGGGCGACGTCATTTTATTATTACAGGATGGCGTGATTGCTGCGTTGAGCGGTGCCTCCATCAACGAACGCATACTGACTTCCGGCGTGCCGGTTTATGCCTTGCAAGAGGATGTTGCGGCGCGGGGGCTGGCTGACCAAATTTCCACCACAATTGTATTGATTGGCTATACTGAATTTGTGCAATTAACTGCCCTGCATTCCCGGCAACTGGCTTGGTAATTTCGCCTTTTTGTATATTTCTTGACTCCTTACCCGGCCAGCCCTAAAATTCTGCGTCCTCATACTTTGCCTCTGTGTTGGTATGGGGTGATTTATTACGTGTTTACGAAGCAAAAACCAGGAGCTTTTTGAATGGCAACAATTAACCAGCTGGTACGCAAGCCGCGCTCCCTGAAGGTTGCTAAAAGCAACGTTCCGGCGCTGGAAGCCTGCCCGCAGAAACGTGGCGTATGTACCCGTGTATATACCACCACCCCGAAAAAACCGAACTCCGCACTGCGTAAAGTTTGCCGTGTTCGTTTAACCAACGGTTTTGAAGTTACCTCCTATATCGGCGGTGAAGGTCATAACCTGCAGGAACACTCCGTGATCCTGATCCGTGGCGGTCGTGTTAAAGACCTGCCAGGTGTGCGTTACCACACCGTCCGCGGCGCGCTGGACTGCTCTGGTGTTAAAGACCGTAAGCAATCCCGCTCCAAATACGGCGTGAAGAAGCCGAAGGCTTAATGGTTCTCCGTTAAGTAAGGCCAAACGTTTTAACTTTAATGTCAAACTAAACTCGTAGAGTTTTGGACAATCCTGAATTAACAACGGAGTATTTCCATGCCACGTCGTCGCGTCATTGGTCAGCGTAAAATTCTGCCGGATCCGAAGTTCGGATCAGAACTGCTGGCTAAATTCGTCAATATCCTGATGGTAGATGGTAAAAAATCTACTGCAGAAGCAATCGTCTATACCGCGCTGGAGACCCTGGCTCAGCGTTCTGGTAAAGACCACCTGGAAGCCTTTGAAGCAGCACTGGACAACGTGCGCCCGACTGTCGAAGTTAAGTCGCGTCGTGTTGGTGGTTCTACTTATCAGGTTCCAGTTGAAGTTCGTCCGGTTCGTCGCAATGCTCTGGCTATGCGTTGGATCGTTGAAGCTGCTCGTAAACGCGGTGATAAATCCATGGCTTTGCGCCTGGCGAACGAACTTTCTGATGCAGCAGACAACAAAGGTACTGCTGTGAAGAAACGTGAAGACGTTCACCGTATGGCTGAAGCCAACAAGGCGTTCGCTCACTACCGCTGGTAATCCCTGCGTAGACGTTAATACCCAGGCGGGCGCCCAACGGCTGACCCGCCCGGGTTTACTACTTTGAACGCCCTAGGAATAGAGGAAACAAATGGCTCGTACAACACCCATTGCGCGCTATCGTAATATCGGTATCAGCGCACACATCGACGCCGGTAAGACCACCACTACTGAACGTATTCTGTTCTACACCGGTGTGAACCACAAAATCGGTGAAGTTCATGATGGCGCCGCTACTATGGACTGGATGGAGCAGGAGCAGGAGCGTGGTATTACTATTACCTCCGCTGCGACCACTGCATTTTGGTCTGGTATGGCTAAGCAGTATGAACCGCATCGCATCAACATCATCGACACCCCGGGACACGTTGACTTCACCATCGAAGTAGAACGTTCCATGCGTGTTCTGGATGGCGCAGTCATGGTTTACTGTGCGGTAGGTGGTGTTCAGCCGCAGTCTGAAACCGTATGGCGTCAGGCAAACAAATATAAAGTTCCGCGTATTGCGTTCGTTAACAAAATGGACCGTATGGGCGCGAACTTCCTGAAAGTCGTTGATCAGATCAAAGCACGTCTGGGCGCGAACCCGGTTCCGTTGCAACTGGCTATCGGTGCTGAAGAAGCATTCACCGGTGTCGTTGACCTGGTGAAAATGAAAGCCATCAACTGGAATGAAGCAGACCAGGGCGTTACCTTCACTTATGAAGATATCCCGGCTGACATGCAGGATCTGGCCGCTGAATGGCACCAGAATCTGATCGAATCCGCAGCTGAAGCCTCTGAAGAGCTGATGGAAAAATACCTGGGCGGTGAAGATCTGACCGAGGAAGAGATCAAAAAAGCGCTGCGTCAGCGTGTACTGAACAACGAAATTATTCTGGTTACCTGTGGTTCTGCGTTCAAGAACAAAGGTGTTCAGGCAATGTTGGATGCCGTTATCGATTACCTGCCTGCGCCGACCGATGTTCCGGCAATCAAAGGTATGCTGGATGACGGTAAAGATACGCCTGCTGAGCGTCATGCCAGCGACGACGAGCCGTTCTCTGCTCTGGCGTTCAAAATCGCAACCGACCCGTTTGTGGGCAACCTGACGTTCTTCCGCGTGTATTCCGGCGTAGTTAACTCCGGCGACACCGTACTGAACTCAGTAAAATCTGAGCGCGAGCGTTTTGGCCGTATCGTTCAGATGCACGCGAACAAACGTGAAGAAATTAAAGAAGTTCGCGCCGGCGATATCGCGGCTGCGATCGGTCTGAAAGACGTGATCACCGGTGATACCCTGTGTAACCCGGATCATCCGATCATTCTGGAGCGTATGGAATTCCCGGAACCGGTTATCTCCATCGCTGTGGAACCGAAAACCAAAGCCGACCAGGAAAAAATGGGTCTGGCTCTGGGCCGTCTGGCTAAAGAAGACCCGTCTTTCCGCGTATGGACTGACGAAGAATCCAACCAGACCATCATTGCAGGTATGGGTGAACTGCACCTGGACATCATCGTTGACCGTATGAAGCGCGAATTCAACGTAGAAGCAAATGTGGGTAAACCGCAGGTTGCTTACCGTGAAGCGATTCGTTCTAAAGTTACCGACGTTGAAGGTAAACACGCCAAGCAGTCTGGTGGTCGTGGTCAGTACGGTCATGTTGTTATCGACATGTACCCGCTGGAGCCGGGCTCAAATCCGAAAGGTTACGAGTTCGTCAACGATATTAAAGGCGGCGTGATTCCTGGTGAATACATCCCGGCTGTTGATAAAGGCATCCAGGAACAGCTGAAAGCGGGTCCGCTGGCTGGCTTCCCGGTCGTTGATCTCGGCGTGCGTCTGCACTTCGGTTCTTACCATGACGTTGACTCCTCCGAGCTGGCGTTTAAACTGGCTGCTTCTATTGCCTTTAAAGCCGCGTTCGGTAAAGCGAACCCTGTTCTGCTTGAGCCGATCATGAAGGTTGAAGTAGAAACGCCGGAAGAGAACACCGGTGACGTCATCGGTGACTTAAGCCGTCGTCGTGGTATGCTGCGTGGTCAAGAATCCAACGTGACTGGCGTTGTGATTCACGCTGAAGTTCCGCTGTCTGAAATGTTCGGATATGCAACTCAGCTGCGCTCTCTGACCAAAGGTCGTGCTTCTTACTCCATGGAGTTCCTGAAGTACGATGATGCGCCGAACAACGTTGCCCAGGCCGTTATCGAAGCCCGTCGTAAGTAATAAACCTATAGTAAGTCACTTAGGTTTAACAAAACATTGATCCCGTGCTCTCTCCATCAGGGGAGAGCATTTGAGTAAGGAATATAGCCG
>NZ_CM001974.1:381048-406085 GCF_000406105.1 Dickeya chrysanthemi NCPPB 402
ATCGATAGCCGATGTAAAAATGAAAAGGGTACTTCGGTACCCTTTTTTATTACCTGATAGATAAATTGAAATAAAAACCATTCTTATTTACAATGCGGCAGGTTGATTAAAAAATGAGTTGCCCGCATATGTATGTCTGTTTGTGCAATGCCGTTTCCGATAAAGTCATCCGGCAGGTTGTGCGTCAGCACCAACCGCGGTCATTGAAACAGCTGAAGCAATTTGTGCCGATTGGAACGTCATGCGGTAAGTGCATCCGTCAGGCCAGGCTAATCCTGGAGGAAGAAACAGCAAAAAATGCTGAATTGCATCAAGTCGCGTAAGTGATAAAAGCATTCTTTTGACTCTGTGGTGACCGCTTCTACACTTTTTAATACTGGAGCGGAGGAGCAAAGTCATGAAAGGTGATAAAAAAGTCATTACACATCTGAATAAACTGTTGGGTAACGAGTTGGTTGCAATCAACCAGTATTTTCTTCATGCCCGCATGTTTAAAAACTGGGGACTCAAACGTCTTAACGATCATGAGTATCATGAGTCGATTGACGAAATGAAACATGCAGATCGTTACATTGAACGAATCCTGTTTCTGGAAGGTGTTCCTAACCTGCAAGACCTTGGCAAACTCAATATCGGTGAAGACGTAGAAGAGATGCTGCGTTCTGATCTTGCATTGGAACTTGAAGGCGCGAAGGATTTGCGTGAAGCGATCGCCTATGCTGATTCTGTGAGGGATTATGTCAGCCGCGATCTGATGATTGACGTGCTTGCCGACGAAGAAGAGCACATCGACTGGTTGGAAACCGAACTTGAGCTGATTGCTCGTCTGGGCATTCAAAACTACCTGCAAACGCAATTAAAAGAAGAATGATTTTTTTCCACCCGACAGTTGCTGTGAGACAGTTACTATTCAGCGGCCACCTGGTGAATAAAACATCAATTTGAACTTTCGATTGCTTCCTGAACGCATTTGCGTATAATGCGCGGGCCTACCTGAAATGGTAGGCCCGATTCGTATGAATCCGAAGGCTGGTACCCGATATCCGCCGAACAATACTCCCGATATGGGGGTTATGTACTGAACGATTACACTCTCCCATCAATCGTAATGGGTGCGAGTAGTAATTTTTTCCGTTTATAAAATAATTGGAGCTCTGGTCTCATGCAGAACCAAAGAATCCGTATCCGCCTGAAAGCGTTTGATCATCGTCTGATCGATCAATCAACTGCGGAAATCGTCGAGACTGCCAAGCGCACTGGTGCGCAGGTCCGTGGTCCGATCCCGCTGCCGACCCGCAAAGAGCGCTTTACCGTTCTGATCTCCCCGCACGTTAACAAAGACGCGCGCGATCAGTACGAGATTCGCACTCACAAGCGTCTGGTTGACATCGTTGAGCCAACCGAGAAAACCGTTGATGCTCTGATGCGTCTGGATCTGGCTGCCGGTGTAGACGTGCAGATCAGCCTGGGTTAATCAGGTCATTGAGCGATTGAGAGGTTGAAACAATGATTGGTTTAGTCGGTAAAAAAGTGGGTATGACCCGCATCTTCACTGAAGAAGGCGTTTCTATCCCCGTAACCGTAATCGAAATTGAAGCAAACCGTGTGACTCAGGTTAAAAGCCTGGAGAACGACGGATACCGTGCTGTCCAGGTCACTACCGGCGCTAAAAAAGCTAACCGTGTAACCAAGCCTGAAGCAGGTCACTTCGCTAAAGCTGGTGTAGAAGCTGGCCGCGTTCTGCGTGAATTCCGTCTGGCTGACAGCGAAGAATTTGCTGTAGGACAGGACATTAGCGTTGAAATTTTCGCTGACGTTAAGAAAGTAGACGTTACCGGTACTTCTAAAGGTAAAGGCTTTGCCGGTACCGTTAAGCGCTGGAACTTCCGCACTCAGGACGCTACCCACGGTAACTCCTTGTCTCACCGTGTTCCGGGTTCTATCGGTCAGAACCAGACTCCGGGCAAAGTGTTCAAAGGCAAGAAAATGGCAGGTCAGCTGGGTAACGAACGCGTAACCGTTCAGAGCCTGGACGTAGTACGTGTTGACGCTGAGCGTAACCTGCTGCTGGTTAAGGGTGCGGTCCCGGGTGCAACCGGTAGCGACCTGATCGTTAAACCGGCTGTGAAGGCGTGAGGAGATAGCAATGGAATTAGTATTGAAAGACGCGCAAAGCGCGCTGACTGTTTCCGAAACTACCTTCGGTCGTGATTTCAACGAAGCGCTGGTTCACCAGGTTGTTGTTGCTTATGCAGCAGGTGCCCGTCAAGGTACTCGCGCTCAGAAGACCCGTGCTGAAGTAACTGGTTCCGGTAAAAAACCGTGGCGTCAGAAAGGCACCGGCCGTGCGCGTTCTGGTTCTATCAAGAGCCCGATTTGGCGTTCTGGCGGCGTGACTTTCGCAGCCAAACCGCAGGATCACAGCCAGAAAGTAAACAAAAAGATGTACCGCGGCGCGCTGAAAAGCATTCTGTCCGAACTGGTACGTCAGGATCGTCTGATCGTTGTCGAGAAGTTCTCTGTTGAAGCGCCGAAAACCAAGTTGCTGGCTCAGAAACTGAAAGAACTGGCGCTGGATGACGTGCTGATCATCACCGGTGAGCTGGATGAGAACCTGTTCCTGGCCGCTCGTAACCTGTACAAGGTTGACGTGCGTGACGTGGCAGGTATCGATCCGGTAAGCCTGATCGCCTTCGACAAAGTGGTTATGACTGCTGATGCTGTTAAGCAAGTTGAGGAGATGCTGGCATGATTCGTGAAGAACGTCTGCTGAAAGTATTGCGCGCGCCGCACGTTTCTGAAAAAGCGTCTACTGCGATGGAAAAACATAACACCATCGTGCTCAAAGTTGCTAAAGACGCGACTAAAGCAGAAATCAAAGCTGCCGTGCAGAAACTGTTTGAAGTCGAAGTCAATGACGTACGTACCCTGGTTGTTAAAGGGAAAGTAAAACGTCACGGACAGCGTATCGGTCGTCGTAGCGACTGGAAAAAAGCTTACGTCACCCTGAAAGAAGGCCAGAATCTGGACTTCATCGGCGGCGCAGAGTAAGTCGGAGGAGTAATACAATGGCAGTTGTTAAATGTAAACCGACATCTCCGGGTCGTCGCCACGTTGTTAAAGTGGTTAACCCTGAGCTGCACAAGGGCAAACCGTTTGCTCCGTTGCTGGAAAAAAACAGCAAATCCGGTGGTCGTAACAACAATGGTCGCATCACCACTCGTCATATCGGTGGTGGTCACAAACAGCAGTACCGTATTGTTGACTTCAAACGCAACAAAGACGGTATTCCAGCTGTGGTTGAGCGTCTGGAGTACGATCCGAACCGTTCCGCGAACATCGCGCTGGTTCTGTACAAAGACGGCGAACGCCGTTACATCCTGGCGCCGAAAGGCCTGAAAGCAGGTGACCAGATTCAGTCTGGTGTTGATGCTGCAATCAAAACCGGTAATACCCTGCCGATGCGTAACATCCCGGTCGGTTCAACGGTTCACAACGTAGAAATGAAACCGGGTAAAGGCGGCCAGTTGGCGCGCTCTGCTGGTGCCTACGTTCAGATCGTTGCTCGTGAAGGTGCTTACGTTACCCTGCGTCTGCGCTCTGGCGAAATGCGTAAAGTCGAATCCGACTGCCGCGCAACGCTGGGCGAAGTCGGCAATGCCGAGCATATGCTGCGCGTTCTGGGTAAAGCAGGTGCTGCACGCTGGCGTGGTGTTCGTCCGACCGTTCGCGGTACGGCAATGAACCCGGTTGACCACCCGCACGGTGGTGGTGAAGGTCGTAACTTTGGTAAGCACCCGGTTACTCCGTGGGGCGTTCAGACCAAAGGTAAGAAGACCCGCAGCAACAAGCGTACTGATAAATTCATCGTACGTCGCCGTACTAAATAATTTTAGAGGATAAACCATGCCACGTTCTCTCAAGAAAGGTCCAT
This sequence comes from Dickeya chrysanthemi NCPPB 402, assembly GCF_000406105.1. Classification (NCBI taxonomy): domain Bacteria; kingdom Pseudomonadati; phylum Pseudomonadota; class Gammaproteobacteria; order Enterobacterales; family Pectobacteriaceae; genus Dickeya; species Dickeya chrysanthemi. The sequence goes on from NZ_CM001974.1 coordinate 384,983, forward strand.
TTATCGACCTGCACTTGCTGAAGAAGGTAGAGAAAGCGGTGGAAAGCGGTGACAAGAAGCCCCTGCGCACCTGGTCCCGTCGCTCAACGATCTTTCCAAACATGATCGGTTTGACCATCGCTGTCCATAATGGTCGTCAGCACGTTCCGGTATTCATCTCTGATGAGATGGTCGGTCACAAGCTGGGTGAATTCGCGCCGACTCGTACTTATCGCGGCCACGCGGCTGATAAAAAAGCCAAGAAAAAATAAGGTAGGAGGAAGAGATGGAAACTATCGCTAAACATCGCCATGCTCGTTCTTCTGCTCAGAAGGTTCGCCTGGTGGCTGACCTGATTCGCGGTAAGAAAGTGTCGCAAGCTCTGGAAATTCTGACCTATACCAACAAGAAAGCTGCTGGTTTGGTCAAAAAAGTACTGGAGTCTGCCATTGCTAACGCAGAACACAACGATGGCGCTGACATTGACGATCTGAAAGTTGCGAAAATTTTCGTAGACGAAGGCCCGAGCATGAAACGCATTATGCCGCGTGCTAAAGGTCGTGCGGATCGCATCCTGAAGCGTACCAGCCACATCACTGTGGTTGTGTCCGATCGCTGAGACTCTGGAGACTAGCAATGGGTCAGAAAGTACATCCTAATGGTATTCGCCTGGGTATTGTCAAAACTTGGAACTCTACCTGGTATGCAAATACCAAAGAATTCGCTGACAACCTGGACAGCGATTTTAAAGTTCGCCAGTACCTGAACAAGGAACTGGAGAAAGCTTCCGTTTCTCGCATCGTTATCGAGCGTCCGGCTAAAAGCATTCGTGTGACCATTCACACTGCTCGCCCGGGTATCGTTATCGGCAAGAAAGGTGAAGACGTTGAAAAACTGCGTAAGGGCGTAGCGGATATCGCTGGCGTTCCGGCGCAGATCAACATCGCTGAAGTTCGTAAGCCTGAACTGGACGCAAAACTGGTTGCCGACAGCATCACTTCTCAGCTGGAACGTCGTGTTATGTTCCGTCGCGCGATGAAGCGTGCTGTTCAGAACGCCATGCGTCTGGGCGCTAAAGGTATCAAAGTTGAAGTTAGTGGCCGTCTAGGCGGCGCCGAAATCGCACGTACCGAATGGTACCGCGAAGGTCGTGTTCCGTTGCACACACTGCGTGCTGACATTGACTATAACACCTCCGAAGCGCACACCACTTACGGTGTCATCGGTGTGAAAGTGTGGATCTTCAAAGGTGAGATCCTGGGTGGTATGGCTGCCGTTGAACAACCGGAAAAACCGGCTGCTCAACCGAAAAAGCAGCAGCGTAAAGGCCGCAAGTAAGGAGAGTCGCTGAATGTTACAACCAAAGCGTACAAAATTCCGTAAAGTGCACAAAGGCCGCAACCGTGGTCTGGCTGCAGGTACGGATGTGAGCTTCGGCACTTTCGGTCTGAAAGCTGTTGGCCGCGGTCGCCTGACTGCTCGTCAAATCGAAGCTGCTCGTCGTGCTATGACTCGTGCTGTTAAGCGTCAGGGTAAGATCTGGATCCGTGTATTCCCGGACAAACCGATCACTGAGAAACCGCTTGAAGTGCGTATGGGTAAAGGTAAAGGTAACGTGGAGTATTGGGTTGCCTTGATTCAGCCAGGTAAAGTCCTGTACGAAATGGACGGGGTGCCGGAAGAGTTAGCCCGCGAGGCATTCGAACTGGCAGCAGCGAAACTGCCGATCAAAACCACCTTTGTAACTAAGACGGTGATGTAATGAAAGCAAAAGAGCTGCGTGAAAAGAGCGTTGAAGAGCTGAATACCGAACTGCTCGGACTGCTGCGTGAACAGTTCAATCTGCGCATGCAGGCTGCCAGCGGTCAGCTGCAACAAACTCACCTGTTGAAGCAAGTGCGTCGTAATGTCGCACGCGTTAAGACTTTACTGACTGAGAAGGCGGGTGCGTAATGACCGATAAAATCCGTACTCTGCAAGGTCGTGTCGTTAGTGACAAGATGCAGAAATCTGCTGTTGTCGCTATTGAGCGTTTCGTGAAACACCCGATCTACGGTAAATTCATCAAACGCACGACCAAGCTGCACGTGCATGACGAGAACAACGAATGTGGAATTGGCGACGTGGTTGAAATCCGCGAATGCCGTCCGCTGTCCAAGACCAAATCCTGGACCTTGGTTCGCGTTGTAGAGAAAGCGGTTCTGTAATAGAGTGCTGCTCTTCTCTTGATAATAAACGGCTCTGTAAAGGGCCGTTTATTTTTTCTACCCACAGTCGATAAGTGGTGTTATAATGCTGCGCCCTCGATTCTGGGGTATTAATGACCCGCAAGGGTTCGAAAAGTAGTAGTTGACATTAGCGGAGCACTAAACATGATCCAAGAACAGACTATGCTGAATGTGGCCGATAACTCCGGTGCACGTCGCGTAATGTGTATCAAGGTTCTGGGTGGCTCGCACCGTCGCTACGCAGGCGTCGGCGACATCATCAAAATTACCATTAAGGAAGCAATTCCCCGCGGTAAGGTGAAAAAAGGCGATGTACTGAAGGCGGTAGTGGTGCGCACCAAGAAGGGTGTTCGTCGCCCTGACGGTTCTGTCGTTCGCTTCGATGGTAATGCATGCGTTATTCTGAACAATAACAGCGAGCAACCTATCGGTACGCGTATTTTTGGGCCGGTAACTCGTGAACTGCGTACTGAAAAGTTCATGAAAATTATCTCTCTGGCACCAGAAGTACTCTAAGGAGCGAATCATGGCAGCGAAAATCCGTCGTGATGACGAAGTTATCGTGCTGACTGGCAAAGATAAAGGCAAGCGCGGTAAGGTTAAGAACGTCCTGACTTCTGGTAAGGTCGTTGTTGAAGGTATCAACCTGGTTAAAAAACATCAGAAGCCGGTTCCGGCCCTGAATCAACCAGGCGGCATCGTTGAAAAAGAAGCTGCTATCCAGGTTTCTAACGTTGCAATCTTCAATGCGGCCACCGGCAAGGCGGATCGTGTAGGCTTTAGATTCGAAGACGGCAAAAAAGTCCGTTTCTTCAAGTCTAACAGCGAAACTATCAAGTAATTTGGAGTAGTACGATGGCGAAACTGCATGATTACTACAAAGACGAAGTGGTTAGCAAACTGATGACTCAGTTCAGCTACAATTCTGTCATGCAAGTCCCTCGGGTCGAGAAGATCACCCTGAACATGGGTGTTGGTGAAGCGATCGCTGACAAAAAACTGCTGGATAACGCAGCAGCTGATTTGACAGCTATCTCCGGTCAAAAACCGTTGATCACCAAAGCACGCAAATCTGTTGCAGGCTTCAAAATCCGCCAGGGCTATCCGATCGGCTGTAAAGTAACTCTGCGTGGCGAACGCATGTGGGAGTTCTTTGAGCGTCTGATTACCATTGCTGTACCGCGTATCCGCGACTTCCGCGGTCTGTCTTCGAAATCATTCGATGGACGTGGTAACTACAGCATGGGTGTGCGTGAGCAGATCATCTTCCCGGAAATCGACTATGACAAGGTCGATCGCGTTCGTGGTTTGGACATTACCATTACCACCACTGCGAAATCCGATGATGAAGGCCGTGCGCTGTTGGCCGCCTTTAACTTCCCGTTCCGCAAGTAAGGTAGGGTTACTAATGGCTAAGCAATCCATGAAAGCACGCGAAGTTAAACGCGTGAAATTAGCTGATAAATTCTTCGCCAAGCGCGTTGAGCTGAAAGCTATCATCTCCAATGTGAACTCATCCGACGAAGATCGTTGGGATGCTGTTCTCAAGCTGCAGACTCTGCCGCGTGATTCCAGCCCGTCCCGTCAGCGTAACCGCTGCCGCCAGACAGGTCGTCCGCACGCTTTCCTGCGGAAGTTCGGGTTGAGCCGTATCAAGGTCCGTGAAGCCGCCATGCGCGGTGAAATTCCGGGTCTGAAAAAGGCTAGCTGGTAATTGTCACCAATTGAATCACGGGAGTAAAGACAGATGAGCATGCAAGATCCGATCGCGGATATGCTGACCCGTATCCGTAACGGTCAGGCCGCGAACAAAGTTGCGGTCACCATGCCTTCCTCCAAGCTGAAAGTGGCAATTGCCAACGTGCTGAAGGAAGAAGGTTTTATTGAAGATTTTAAAGTTGAAGGCGACACCAAGCCTGAACTGGAACTGACTCTTAAGTATTTCCAGGGTAAGGCTGTTGTAGAAAGCATTCAGCGTATCAGCCGTCCTGGTCTGCGCATCTATAAACGCAAAGATGAGCTGCCGAAAGTTATGGCCGGTTTAGGTATTGCAGTTGTTTCTACCTCTAAAGGTGTGATGACTGATCGTGCAGCTCGCCAGGCTGGTCTTGGTGGCGAGATTATCTGCTACGTAGCTTAATCGGGAGGGAAGAATGTCTCGTGTTGCAAAAGCACCCGTCGTCATTCCTGCCGGCGTAGAGGTAAAACTCAACGGTCAGGATATTTCGATCAAGGGTAAAAATGGCGAGTTGGTTCGTGAGATCAATGCCGCTGTCGAAGTTAAACAAGCTGATAACGTGCTGACTTTCGCCCCGCGCGAAGGTTTTGCCGATGGCTGGGCTCAGGCCGGTACTACCCGTGCTCTGTTGAACAGCATGGTTATCGGTGTTACCGAAGGCTTCACCAAAAAGCTGCAATTGGTAGGTGTAGGTTATCGTGCAGCCGTGAAAGGTAATGTGGTGAATTTGGCCCTGGGCTTCTCTCACCCGATCGATCACGAACTGCCTGCAGGCATTACTGCTGAATGCCCGTCTCAGACTGAAATCGTACTGAAAGGTGCGGATAAACAGCTGATCGGTCAGGTAGCGGCTGACCTGCGTGCTTACCGTCGTCCTGAGCCTTACAAAGGCAAAGGTGTCCGTTACGCCGATGAAGTCGTGCGTACCAAAGAGGCTAAGAAGAAGTAAGGTAACACTATGGATAAGAAATCAGCTCGTATCCGTCGTGCAACCCGCGCACGTCGCAAAATCCGTGAATTGGGTGCGACTCGTCTGGTGGTACATCGTACCCCCCGCCATATTTATGCGCAGGTTATCGCACCGAACGGTTCTGAAGTCCTGGTAGCCGCTTCTACTGTAGAAAAAGCTATCGCTGAGCAATTGAAGTATACCGGTAACAAAGACGCGGCCGCAGCTGTTGGTAAAGCTGTTGCTGAACGCGCTCTGGAAAAAGGCATCAAGGGTGTGGCCTTTGACCGTTCCGGGTTCCAATATCATGGTCGAGTCCAGGCACTGGCAGATGCTGCCCGTGAAGCTGGCCTTCAGTTCTAAGGTAGAGGTGTAAGATGGCTCACATCGAAAAACAAGCTGGCGAACTGCAGGAAAAGCTGATCGCGGTAAATCGCGTATCTAAAACCGTTAAGGGTGGTCGTATTTTCTCCTTCACAGCACTGACTGTGGTAGGTGATGGTAACGGTCGCGTAGGTTTTGGTTACGGTAAAGCTCGCGAAGTTCCGGCAGCGATCCAGAAAGCGATGGAAAAAGCCCGTCGCAATATGATGAATGTCGCGCTGAACAACGGCACTCTGCAGCACCCGGTTAAAGGTGCGCACACAGGTTCTCGTGTGTTCATGCAGCCAGCTTCCGAAGGTACCGGTATCATCGCCGGTGGTGCAATGCGCGCCGTTCTGGAAGTTGCAGGGGTTCACAACGTATTGGCTAAGGCCTATGGTTCCACAAACCCGATTAACGTGGTTCGTGCAACTATCGATGGTCTGGCTAACATGAAGTCCCCGGAAATGGTCGCTGCCAAGCGTGGTAAATCCGTTGAAGACATTCTGGGGTAATTGACCATGGCAAAGACTATTAAAATTACTCAAACCCGTAGTGCAATCGGTCGTCTGCCGAAACACAAGGCAACGCTGCTTGGCCTGGGTCTGCGTCGTATTGGTCACACCGTTGAGCGCGAGGATACTCCTGCTGTTCGCGGTATGGTCAACGCGGTTTCCTACATGGTTAAAGTGGAGGAGTAACAGATGCGTTTGAATACTCTGTCTCCGGCCGAAGGCTCTAAACACGCGCCGAAGCGCTTAGGTCGCGGTATTGGTTCCGGCCTCGGTAAGACTGGTGGTCGCGGCGTCAAAGGTCAGAATTCTCGTTCTGGCGGTGGCGTACGTCGTGGCTTCGAAGGCGGTCAGATGCCTTTGTATCGTCGTCTGCCGAAGTTCGGCTTCACTTCTCGCAAAGCGATGATTACAGCGGAAATCCGTCTGTCTGATCTGGCTTGTGTGGAAGGCGATGTTGTTGATCTGAATACGCTGAAAGCTGCTAACGTCATCGGCGTTCAGATTGAATTCGCGAAAGTGATTCTGTCTGGCGAAGTTGCACGTCCGGTAACGATTCGTGGTCTGCGCGTCACCAAAGGCGCTCGTGCTGCTATCGAAGCTGCTGGCGGCAAAATTGAGGAATAAGTAGCAGATGGCTAAACAACCAGGATTAGATTTTCAAAGTGCTAAAGGCGGAGTTGGCGAACTGAAACGCAGACTGTTGTTTGTTATCGGTGCGTTGATTGTTTTCCGTATTGGCTCTTTTATTCCCATTCCTGGTATTGATGCCACTGTGCTTGCCAAATTGCTCGAACAACAGCGTGGCACCATCATTGAAATGTTTAACATGTTCTCTGGTGGTGCTTTAAGCCGCGCTTCAATTTTCGCACTGGGAATTATGCCGTATATTTCGGCATCCATTATCATCCAGTTATTGACAGTGGTTCACCCTGCACTGGCGGAAATTAAGAAGGAAGGGGAAGCTGGCCGACGTAAAATCAGCCAGTATACCCGCTACGGCACTCTGGTGTTGGGAATATTTCAGTCAATCGGTATTGCTACCGGTTTGCCGAATATGCCTGGAATGGAAGGTCTGGTAATGAATCCAGGCTTTGCATTTTATTTCACCGCTGTTGTCAGTCTGGTCACAGGGACCATGTTCCTGATGTGGCTGGGCGAGCAGATTACTGAGCGCGGTATCGGTAACGGTATCTCAATCATAATCTTTGCAGGTATTGTTGCGGGTTTACCGCCGGCTATTGGCCATACCATCGAGCAAGCGCGGCAAGGCGATCTGCACTTCCTCCTGTTGCTGTTGGTTGCAGTGCTGGTATTCGCTGTAACGTTCTTTGTGGTGTTTATCGAGCGTGGTCAACGTCGTATCGTTGTTAACTACGCCAAACGCCAGCAAGGACGTCGCGTATATGCAGCACAGAGTACGCATTTGCCACTGAAGGTGAACATGGCCGGTGTTATTCCAGCTATTTTTGCTTCCAGTATTATTCTGTTCCCCGCGACTATAGCATCTTGGTTTGGGGGCGGTACCGGTTGGAACTGGCTGACGACTATTTCGCTGTATCTGCAGCCAGGGCAACCGCTTTATGTGCTACTCTATGCATCTGCAATCATCTTCTTCTGTTTCTTCTATACCGCGTTGGTATTCAATCCGCGTGAAACAGCAGATAACCTGAAGAAGTCCGGTGCATTCGTGCCAGGAATTCGTCCGGGAGAGCAAACGGCGAAGTATATTGATAAAGTAATGACCCGCCTGACATTAGTTGGTGCGATGTATATTACCTTCATCTGCCTTATCCCGGAGTTCATGCGTGACGCAATGAAAGTGCCATTCTATTTCGGTGGAACGTCATTACTTATCGTTGTCGTTGTGATCATGGACTTTATGGCTCAAGTGCAAACGCTGCTGATGTCGAGTCAGTATGAGTCTGCATTGAAGAAGGCGAACCTGAAAGGCTATAGCCGCTGATTAGGTTAGCTTGAGAAGTTACGGAGAGTAAAAATGAAAGTTCGTGCTTCCGTCAAGAAATTATGTCGTAACTGTAAGATTGTTAAGCGTAACGGCGTCGTTCGCGTTATCTGCAGTGCCGAGCCGAAGCATAAACAGCGCCAAGGCTGATTATCTCGCATATTTTTCTTGCAAAGTTGGATTGAGCTGGCTAGATTAGCCAGCCAATCTTTTGTATGTAACTGCAATGTCATTTGAGTATCCTGAAAACGGGCTTTTCAGAATGGTATTGCTTTATAAAATTGTAGGAGTGCATAGTGGCCCGTATAGCAGGCATTAACATTCCTGATCATAAACATACCGTAATTGCATTAACTGCTATTTACGGCATCGGTAAAACCCGTTCCAAATCTATCTGTGCTGCAACGGGTATTGCTGAAGATGTTAAGATCAGTGAGCTGTCTGAAGAGCAAATCGATAAGCTGCGTGACGAAGTTGCCAAGTTTGTTGTAGAAGGCGATCTGCGTCGTGAAATCACCCTGAGCATCAAGCGCCTGATGGACCTTGGTACTTATCGTGGTTTGCGTCACCGTCGTGGTCTGCCGGTTCGCGGTCAGCGTACCAAGACTAACGCCCGTACCCGTAAGGGTCCGCGCAAACCGATCAAGAAATAATCGGGGTGATTGAATAATGGCAAAGGCACCTATTCGTGCACGTAAGCGTGTAAGAAAGCAAGTCTCTGACGGTGTGGCTCATATCCATGCTTCTTTCAACAACACCATCGTTACCATTACCGATCGTCAGGGTAATGCGTTGGGTTGGGCAACTGCCGGTGGTTCCGGTTTCCGTGGTTCTCGTAAATCCACTCCGTTCGCCGCTCAGGTAGCAGCAGAGCGCTGCGCTGAAGCTGTGAAAGAGTACGGTATCAAGAATCTGGAAGTTATGGTTAAAGGACCTGGTCCGGGCCGTGAGTCTACTATCCGCGCTCTGAACGCGGCTGGTTTCCGCATCACTAACATTACTGATGTGACTCCGATCCCTCATAACGGTTGTCGTCCGCCGAAAAAGCGTCGCGTGTAACGCCGCTTTTAGGATTGCTGGAGAAAGAAAATGGCAAGATATTTGGGTCCTAAGCTCAAGCTGAGCCGTCGTGAAGGCACCGACCTGTTTCTAAAGTCTGGTGTTCGTGCGATCGATTCCAAGTGTAAAATTGAACAAGCTCCTGGCCAGCACGGCGCACGTAAACCGCGTCTGTCTGACTATGGTGTACAGTTGCGTGAGAAGCAGAAAGTTCGCCGTATCTACGGTGTCCTGGAGCGTCAATTCCGTAACTACTACAAAGAAGCCGCTCGCCTGAAAGGCAATACAGGTGCAAACCTGTTGCAGTTGCTGGAAGGTCGTTTGGACAACGTTGTTTACCGTATGGGATTCGGCGCTACTCGTGCGGAAGCTCGTCAGCTGGTAAGTCATAAAGCTGTCATGGTAAACGGTCGCGTTGTTAACATCGCTTCTTATCAGGTATCTCCGAATGACGTAGTCAGCATCCGCGAGAAAGCGAAAAAGCAGTCTCGTGTTAAGGCCGCTCTGGAGCTGGCTGAACAGCGTGAAAAGCCAACTTGGCTGGAAGTTGATGCTGCCAAGATGGAAGGTGTGTTCAAGCGTATTCCTGAACGTACCGATCTGTCTGCGGACATTAATGAACACCTGATCGTCGAGCTTTACTCCAAGTAAAGCTTAGTACCAAAGAGAGGACACAATGCAGGGTTCTGTGACAGAGTTTCTAAAACCGCGCCTGGTAGATATCGAGCAAGTTAGTTCGACGCATGCCAAGGTGACCCTTGAGCCGTTAGAGCGGGGCTTCGGCCATACTCTTGGTAACGCACTGCGCCGTATTCTGCTTTCATCCATGCCTGGTTGCGCGGTGACCGAGGTTGAGATTGATGGTGTACTGCACGAGTACAGCACCAAAGAAGGCGTACAGGAAGATATCCTGGAAATCCTGCTCAACCTGAAAGGGCTGGCGGTGAGAGTTCAAGGCAAAGATGAAGTTATTCTTACCCTGAATAAATCTGGCATTGGCCCTGTGACTGCAGCCGACATCACCCATGACGGTGATGTCGAAATCGTCAAGCCACAGCATGTGATCTGCCATCTGACCGATGAGAATGCATCTATCAATATGCGTATCAAAGTTCAGCGTGGTCGTGGTTATGTGCCGGCGTCTGCCCGTATTCATACGGAAGAAGATGAGCGCCCGATCGGTCGTTTGTTAGTCGATGCTTGCTACAGCCCTGTTGAGCGTATCGCTTACAATGTTGAAGCAGCGCGTGTTGAACAGCGTACTGACCTGGACAAGCTGGTTATCGAGATGGAAACCAATGGTACGATCGATCCTGAAGAGGCGATCCGCCGTGCGGCAACCATTCTGGCTGAACAATTGGAAGCTTTCGTTGACTTACGTGATGTACGTCAGCCGGAAGTGAAAGAAGAGAAACCAGAATTCGATCCGATCCTGCTGCGCCCTGTTGACGATCTTGAATTGACTGTCCGCTCTGCTAACTGCCTCAAGGCAGAAGCTATCCACTACATCGGTGATCTGGTACAGCGTACCGAGGTTGAGTTGCTTAAAACGCCGAACCTGGGTAAAAAATCTCTTACTGAGATTAAAGACGTACTGGCTTCTCGTGGTCTGTCTCTGGGCATGCGCCTGGAAAACTGGCCGCCAGCAAGCATTGCTGATGAGTAACCGGATCACAGGTTAAGGTTTTACTGAGAAGGATAAGGTCATGCGCCATCGTAAGAGTGGTCGTCAACTGAACCGTAACAGCAGCCATCGCCAGGCTATGTTCCGTAACATGGCTGGTTCTTTGGTTCGTCATGAGATTATCAAGACGACCCTGCCGAAAGCGAAAGAGCTGCGTCGTGTTGTTGAACCGCTGATTACTCTTGCCAAGACCGACAGCGTTGCTAATCGTCGTCTGGCATTCGCCCGTACTCGTGACAACGAGATCGTGGCTAAACTGTTTAACGAACTGGGCCCGCGTTTCGCGAGCCGTGCTGGTGGTTACACTCGTATTCTGAAGTGTGGCTTCCGTGCTGGTGACAATGCGCCGATGGCATACATCGAGCTCGTTGATCGCGCAGTTTCTCAGACAGAAGAAGTTGCTGCTGCAGAGTAATTTGCACTAGCGTAGAAAAGCCGGGGAAACCCGGTTTTTTTACGTCCTTATTTTAGTCCTCCCACCGCTGTTCGAGTGCTTTTCAATCCACTATCATATGAACAAAATCTCGAGTGTGAGGTTGTGTTATGTTTCCTATTGATGAATGGGCTGAGCGCCATATACTCGAAGCACAAAAACGCGGAGAATTGGATCATTTATCGGGAAGCGGTAAGCCGCTTCAATTGGATGATAATAGCTCCGTCCCTGCTGAGTTACGCAGCGCATACCACTTGATGAAAAATTCGGGTTTTTTACCACCAGAGTTATCAGCTCGTAAGAACGCGTTGATGCTGGCAGATTTACTGCTCGCTACTGACCCCGCATCAAAAGAGTATGTTGAGTTATCCCGGCAGCTCAGGGCGATTGAGTTGCGTTTACAGCTTTCAGGCGTCAATACGGATTTTTTAAAAATGCCTTATCGGCACCAGCTGATGAGCCGGTTTGAGAAGAGTTTGCACCCTGATAAAGACGACTGACCTGTCGTTATAATACGGTTTTCTTACCAATGTTATATCTATCAAATGAGGTAATTTATGTCGAACTATCGCCATACTAAAGGTCGAATAACCGATAATGCACTCGAAGCATTGCTGCATGACCCCTTGTTTCGCCAACGTGTCGAGCAAAATGCCAAAGGTAAAGGAAGCTATCGACGCAAAGAGAAACATCAGAAAGTACAGAGTAAAAATTGGGAGGCCAGTGGTAAGAGAAATAACACTTTTACCACTGGCCTTCTGATTTGTTGTTTCAGTTGTTAAGGTCAGTTATGAATTTTTAGACTGGCTATCGATCTGCTGTTTGAGTAGATCTCTTATTTCTGTCAGGAGTTTTTCTTCTGCGGTGACTTTCTGCGGGGTATTCGGTTGTTCCTGTTGAGTGCGGCGTAATTTGTTCATGAGTTTAATGGCCATAAAAATGGCGAAGGCCACGATAACAAAATCGAAAATATTCTGAATGAATGTACCGTAGTTTATGCTGACGGCAGCAAGGTTACCCTGTGCTTCTCGTAAAACCCAATGGAACTGCTTGAAATCGACACCACCTATCAGTAACCCCAATGGCGGCATAATAATGTCCGATACCAGCGACGATACGATCTTCCCAAAAGCAGCGCCGATAATGACCCCTACAGCCAGGTCAACGACATTGCCGCGCATAGCGAATTCACGAAACTCTTTTATCAGGCTCATTGCATTATCTCCTGTTAAACCTTTTTTAATTCTAACAAGCGATAAAGAAATTACCAAAATGGCATATTACATAGGGCGTGGGTTAACACGCCCTGAGGAAAGGTTGTCAGAGGAAGAATGGGCTGGGTTGGAATAAACGCTCAACATCAGAGATATATTTCTTATCGGTTAGAAACATAATCACATGATCGCCCTGTTCGATCTGTAAATTATTATTAGCAATGATCACATCGTCGCCACGTACAATGGCACCAATAATTGTTCCTGGTGGAAGTTTGATATCGGCGATCATGCGGCCTACGACTTTTGATGTGCCCTCGTCGCCATGCGCAATAGCTTCAATGGCTTCAGCTACGCCACGCCGTAGCGATGAAACACTAACGATATCCGCTTTGCGAACATGACCCAGCAGGGCTGAGATAGTGGCCTGCTGGGGGGAAATGGCGACATCAATAACGCTCCCCTGAACCAGATCAACGTAGGCCTTACGCTGGATCAGGACCATAGCCTTTTTCGCTCCCATTCTTTTAGCCAACATTGCCGACATGATGTTAGCTTCATCATCGTTAGTAATAGCGATAAATACGTCGATCTGCTCGACATGTTCCTGTGCCAGTAATTCCTGATCAGAAGCATCACCGTGAAAAACAATGGTGTTTTGCAGGCGTTCAGCCAATTCAGCAGCTCGAAGCGCATCACGTTCTATCAGTTTAACGCTGTAATCCTTTTCAAGCTTACGGGCAAGACCTGAACCCACATTTCCACCGCCAACAATCATGATGCGTTTATAAGGCTTCTCAAGTCGTTGCATCTCGCTCATTACTGCCCGAATGTGCTGTGATGCAGCGATAAAGAATACTTCATCACCTGCTTCAATCACGGTTGAACCTTGCGGGCGAATGGGGCGATCATGTCGGAAAATCGCCGCAACTCGGGTTTCGATATGCGGCATGTGATCACGCATTGTCGCGATAGCATTGCCGACTAAAGGACCACCATAGTAAGCATTTACCGCGGCAATACTGACTTTTCCTTCAGCAAAATTAACGACCTGCAATGCTCCCGGATACTCGATCAATTTATAAATATTGTCGATCACCAACTGTTCCGGTGAAATCAGGTGGTCAATCGGTACGGCTTCCGCGTGAAATAATTGTTCTGATTCACGGATATATTCTGAAGCACGGATTCGCGCAATACGATTGGGCGTATTAAATAATGAATAAGCCACCTGGCAAGCTATCATGTTGGTTTCGTCGGAATTGGTTACGGCTATCAGCATATCCGCATCCTCTGCACCGGCTTCACGCAATACGCGTGGATGGGAAGCATAGCCAGTCACCACGCGTAGATCGAATTTGTCCTGAAGCTGGCGTAGCCGAGTGGTATTCGTATCCACAACGGTAATATCGTTATTTTCACCCGACAGATTTTCTGCCAGCGTTCCGCCAACCTGACCTGCACCAAGAATAATTATCTTCATCGTAATGTCTGCCGTGTCTGTTTCTGTCGGGGGTTCTGTAGGCTATTGACCGCTTTTTACCAGCTTCGCATAAAAGAAACCATCACCATCTTCCGGCATGGGTAACACCTGAATCCCTGGCGATATTGTGTTCCCTGTCTCGGCCAGTATTGCATCGGGATGATGTTGCAAAAAAGCAGCTATCTGTTGGCTGTTTTCTTCCGGCAACACTGAACACGTAGCGTAAACCAGCGTACCGCCATTTTTTAGTCGGGGCCAGATAGCTTCCAGGATCGCCCGTTGTAGCGATGCCAACTCGGCGATATCACTATCGCGACGCAGCCACTTAATGTCTGGATGCCGACGAATGACGCCGGTGGCGGAACACGGCGCATCAAGCAAAATGCGGTCAAAACACTGGTCGGCGCACCATGCTTCTGGCGTTCTGCCATCACCACATTTGACATCAGCATGCAAACGAAGGCGCTGCAAATTTTCTTTGACCCGTTTCAAACGCTGTTCATCAACATCGACGGCAAGTACGCGCGCATGCGGAACTGCTTCAAGTATATGCGTTGTTTTACCTCCAGGGGCTGCGCAGAGGTCGAGAATATCTTCGTGATTCTTCGGCGACAGCCAGTGAATACAACCCTGTGCCGAAGCATCCTGTACGGTGACCCAGCCTTGATCAAATCCCGGTAGTCCGCCGACGGCACAAGGGGTAATCAGCCTGATGGCATCGGTATAAAATGGATGAGGGTGGGCTTCAATCCCTTTTTCCTGTAGTAGAACCAGATAGGCTTCACGGGAATGGTGAAGCCGATTGACCCTTAACCACATCGGGGGGTGTTGATTGTTTGCGTCGATAATTTGTTCCCACTGGTCAGGGTAGGCTTTTTTTAGCCGTTGCAGTAACCAGTCGGGGTGTGAATAACGTGCAGTATTATTTTGCAATCGTTGCTGTAATTCTTCCTGTTGGCGTTGAAACTGGCGCAGAACACCGTTAATCAATCCCTTTAATTGCGGGCGTTTCAGTGTTACTGCCGCATTGACGGTCTCTGCCAGTGCTGCATGTGGAGGAATGCGGGTATGAATAAGCTGATAAATGCCAACCATCAATAGATAGTGCAGAACCTTCTGTTTGCCTGTCAGCGGTTTTGCCATCAGTTGGCGGAGATACCAATCTAACTGAGGTAGCAAACGTAATACGCCGAAGCAGATCTCTTGCAACAAGCCGCGATCTTTTTCACTGATGTCGCGCTGGAACACGGGGAGTAATTGGCTAAGTGATTGCCCTTGTTCAACAACTTGTACAAGAACGGTGGCGGCGATGCTACGAAGATTGTATGTGCTTTTCATCGGTTCAGAATGGATAGGAGGACAACGGAGGTACCGACATATCGAGTCGGTACCGTGGTATCAAGCTAATGTGCTGCCAGGGGTGAACCATTCACGGCGAGAATTCAGCAAGTCCTGTGCAGACATGGCTTTCTTGCCAGAGGGCTGGAGAATTTGAATATTGAGTACGCCATCGGTGGTTGCTACCCGAATACCTTCTTTATCTGCAGCAAGTACGGTGCCCGGCAGTTGTTGGTGCGAAATGTCCAGCACTTCCGCCTTCCATACTTTAACCGGCTGCTCCCCAACCATAAAATAGCTGACGGGCCAGGGATTGAACGCTCGGATACAACGCTCTAGTTGCTCGGCAGACAAGCGCCAGTCCAGACGTGCTTCTTCTTTGCTGAGCTTTTCGGCATAGGTTGCCAGGCTATCATCCTGAGCTGCTGCGGTGACTTGAGAGGCGGATAGTTGCGTCAGCGTATGCAGTAACCCCTGAGGGCCTAGGTTTGCCAGCTTGTCATAAAGCGTTGCACTGGTGTCGTCCGGTAGAATCGGACACTCGATTTTGTGAAGCATGGCACCGGTATCCAATCCTGCGTCCATCTGCATGATCGTAATTCCAGTTAGCCGATCGCCTGCCCAGAGTGCGCGTTGTATCGGCGCCGCGCCACGCCAGCGTGGTAATAGCGAGCCATGCACATTGATGCATCCCAGACGAGGCATATCCAGAACCGCTTGTGGCAGGATAAGGCCGTAGGCAACCACAACCATTACATCAGCGCTAAGTTCCGCCACTAGTTGCTGACTTTCGCTGGGCCGTAACGATTTGGGCTGGAATACCGGGAGATTGTGTTGCTCAGCCAGCACTTTTACCGGGCTAGGAGTCAGCTTATTACCGCGCCCAGCAGGTCGATCCGGCTGAGTGAATACACCGACAATCTCATGTTCAGACGACAGCAAAGCAGCAAGGTGCTGTGCGGCGAAATCCGGGGTTCCTGCGAAAATAATGCGTAATGACACGTGGTTTCCTGTCTGGATAGAGGTTTTACGATACTGTTTTATGCTTTGCTGTTTTGTCTGGCCAATTTTTCCAGCTTTTGGCGAATACGCTGACGCTTCAGCGGTGACAGATAGTCGACAAACAATTTACCAATCAAATGGTCCATTTCATGCTGAATGCAGATTGCCAGTAACCCGTCGGCTTCGAGTTCAAATGGTTTACCTTCACGATCCAAGGCTCGTACTTTGACATGCTCTGCTCGTGGAACCAGTGCGCGTGTTTCTGGAATGGACAAACAGCCCTCTTCAATTCCGGTATCACCGGATTTTTCCAGTAATTCCGGATTAATCAGTACTAGTCGCTGATCCCGTTCTTCCGAAACGTCGATCACAATGATGCGCTGGTGGATATCAACTTGTGTGGCGGCAAGGCCAATACCTTCTTCCTCGTACATCGTGTCGAACATATCGTCCACGATACGCTGAATTTCCGCATTAACTTCTTTTACCGGCTTTGCCTGAATGCGAAGCCGCTCATCGGGAAAATGTAATACTTGCAAGACTGACATATAGGTTTAGATCTGTATTCAGGTGGTTAGAATGCTCCAACCTTTATTGTAGACATTTCCGAGGGGGATTGACAGCATCACCGGACATGGTACTGCAGGATGCGGAATGGGATATGACTGATACGGAAATCTGGTTGCGCCTGGCTTCGGTGAAAGGTTTCGGCGGTAAGCGGTGTGCGATGCTATTCGATAAATTGAAGGCTGAAAGCACGTATTCAGCAGGATATTTGAAATCGCTGGGATTCAATGGAGATCAGGTTGAGCAATTTTCCTCACTAAATACGCCTGATATTCAGAACACGCTACAGTGGCTGGAAAATCGGGATCATCACCTGGTAACCTTTAACAGCAGCGGTTATCCCCCTTTACTCAGTAATATTGCTTCTCCTCCGGTGTGTTTGTACGTCGCCGGCGATATTAACGTGTTGTCATCCCCTCAGATCGCTGTGGTTGGTAGTCGCAACAATAGCGCTTATGGCGAGCAATGGGGGCATTTTTTCAGCGAGCAACTCAGCTTAAATCACTTAACGATAACCAGTGGATTAGCCGTTGGCATTGATGGCATTGCCCATCATGCTGCCCTGAATGCAGGAGGCATAACGGTTGCAGTATTGGGAAGCGGCTTAAACCAGCTTTATCCTCGCCGGCATCAGGCTCTGGCTGATGCTATTGTGGTTAAAGGTGGGGCGCTTGTATCGGAGTTTCCCTTACATACTAAACCGTTACCGATAAATTTCCCACGTAGAAACCGCATCATTAGCGGATTAAGTTTGGGTGTTCTGGTAGTGGAAGCATCAATGCGCAGTGGCTCATTGGTAACTGCGCGTTATGCATTGGAACAGAATCGTGAGGTATTTGCCCTTCCTGGCCCGATTGGGAACCCGATGACGGAAGGTAACCATTGGCTGATACAACAAGGTGCCAGCCTGGTTACTCAGCCCAAAGACATTTTTGAACAACTCCATAATGGGTTGCGATGGTTTGCCGATATTCCCAATGAGGGGATTGCGGAAATTATTTGTTCAACGGAGGGTGAACTGGAATTGCCATTTGCTGATGTGTTGGCTACCGTAGGAGATGAGGTTACACCTGTTGACGTTGTCGCTGAACGTGCCGGCCAACCTGTGCCAGAGGTGGTGAGTAAGTTACTGGATCTGGAGTTAGCAGGGTGGATCGCAGCTGTACCCGGCGGCTATGTCCGTATAAGGAGGGCAGGCCATGTTCGACGTACTCATGTACTTGTTTGAAACTTACATCCACAATGAAACCGAAATGCGTGTCGATCAAGATACGTTGACTGATGACCTCACCCGCGCGGGATTCGATCGTGATGATATCTACAGCGCGTTAGACTGGCTGGAAAAATTGGCTGACCTGCAGGAAGGGCAAACCCCGCCTCTGGCGCTGGCCAGCGACCCTCTGGCGTTGCGCATCTACACTGCTGAAGAAGAGCAGCGTTTGGATGTGGATTGCCGCGGTTTTTTGCTGTTTCTTGAGCAAATCCAAGTGCTCAATCTGGAAACCCGAGAAATGGTTATTGATCGGGTAATGGCACTCGAAACACAGGATTTTGACCTTGAAGATCTGAAATGGGTCATATTGATGGTGTTGTTCAATGTGCCCGGTTGTGAAAGTGCTTATCAGCAAATGGAAGATTTACTCTTTGAGGTTAATGAAGGGTATCTGCAGTAGTTTGGAATCAGAGTAAATCATGAACAAAACCCTTGTTGCTGAAAAGAATCAGCAGGTGTGCCCTGAATGTGGGGCCGTGCTGGTTATCCGTTCTGGGCAGCACGGCCTTTTTCTTGGCTGTTCGCGTTATCCTGAATGCCGCTATATCCGGTCGCTTAAAGCCAATGCCGATGGACATGTGGTAAAAGTGCTGGATGGTCACTATTGCCCCCGTTGCCAATCGACACTCGTGTTGCGTCAAGGTCGCTATGGCATGTTCATTGGTTGTAGTAACTATCCGGAATGTGATCATACAGAGGCGATTGATCGTCCGGATGAGACAGCCTTGATATGCCCTCAATGTCGTGAAGGCCGATTGCTGCAGCGCAAGTCTCGTTACGGTAAGACGTTTCACGCCTGTGAGCGCTACCCCGTTTGTCAGTTCACGCTTAATTACAAGCCGATCGCGGGGGAATGTGGGTATTGCCATTATCCATTATTGATAGAGAAGAAAACGGCACAAGGCATTAGGCATTTTTGTGCCAGTAAATTGTGTGGAAAGCTTGTATCCGCTGAAGAACATCATTGTGATGAGTAATGTAAATTCTGAAGAGTTAACCTTGTTGCTGAAGCAACTGCGGGAAGAAAGTGTGATCGCCTACCCAACGGAGGCGGTATTTGGACTCGGATGCGATCCTGACAGTGAAATGGCGGTAGAACGCTTACTGGTGCTGAAACAACGCCCACGTGAGAAAGGGCTGATTCTTATCGCAGCGGATTTTCGGCAACTGGAGCCTTACGTGGAAATGGCCGCTTTATCTGATGCGCAACGTCAGGCTATTTTTGCTACCTGGCCGGGACCGGTTACTTGGGTGATTCCAGCCAAAACGTCTACGCCGGATTGGTTGACTGGTCGCTTCAATTCGCTGGCAGTGCGTGTTAGTGATCATCCGCTGGTGAGACAGTTGTGTCTGGCATTTGGCAAGCCGCTGGTTTCCACCAGCGCGAATTTAACCGGTCAGCCGCCGTGTCGCACCGTAAGCGAAGTGGTGAGGCAGTTTGGGGAGGGTTTTCCTGTCCTGAATGGGTGCGTTGGCGGTCGTTTGAACCCGTCTGAGATTCGTGATGCTCTGACTGGGGAAATGCTGCGTCAAGGCTAGTAAATACTGGAGAATAAAGGTGCCCGTGAGTCAATCTTTTGCGGTTTTTGGTCATCCTATCGCGCATAGCAAATCGCCGCGTATTCATTCGCTATTTGCTGAGCAAACGGGAATTTCGCTGACCTACGAGCGCATTCTTGCGCCGTTGGATGGTTTTGAGGGCAGCCTGAAAACGTTTTTTCAGCGTGGTGCATGTGGTGCCAATGTGACGGCACCATTCAAAGAGCGTGCATGTGCGGCTATGGATGAATTGAGCGAGCGTGCTCGCTCTGCTGGTGCGGTCAATACGATTCAAAAGAAAGGTGATGGTTCGCTTTATGGTGATAATACCGACGGCATAGGTCTGCTGAGTGATTTGCAGCAGAATGCATTTATCCAGCCTCATTATCGAGTGTTGTTGGTCGGGGCGGGTGGTGCTGCACGCGGTGTTATTCAACCTTTGCTTGCATACGGGTGTGAGTTAGTTATCGCTAACCGAACATTTGCCAGAGCTGGCGCGCTGGCTGAGCATTTTGGCCATTACGGTCAGGTGAGTGCGTTGTCGATGGATGCATTGAGTGACGACCATCGTTTTGATTTGATTATCAATGCTACGTCATCAGGGGTAATGGGTGATATCCCTGATCTACCTGTGTCTCTGATTTCTCCTGATGTATGTTGCTATGACCTGTTTTATCAGGCCGAGCCGACTCCTTTTTTGACGTGGTGTATCCAACAAGGGGCACAACGGTATGTTGATGGAATGGGAATGTTGGTCTGGCAGGCGGCACATGCGTTCAGTTTGTGGCACGGTATCATGCCGGACGCTGTGCCGGTAATTCGTAAAATGAAGCAGGAACTGGGGGAATGAATCAGGCGATTCAGTTTCCTGAGCGGGAATGGTGGAGCGATCATGATGAAGCGATCATCTTTCCGGTACTGGTCGGCGGGTTCCAACGCGAGTGTGTGATCAGGCGATATATCCTGCTTGAACGATATGGTGACGCTCGCCCGGAACAGTGGCTGTCACTGTTTCGTGAACATCGCTGGGATTGGGAGGATGAGTTCGAACGTCTAATTCGTGATAATGAATATGATGAGCAAGGGCGCTTTCTGTTTAGTGATGAAACTCATTGATAAAAAGCGCCAATTGCTTCATTGGTTCAGGTATTCGTCTTTCCAGCGTACATAGTTACTGGAGGAATAAAGTAGCCCTTCCAGCTCTTGTTCTGTCAATGGGCGGATCTTTTTTGCCGGGCTGCCGAGGTAAAGATAGCCTTTCTCTAGCGTTTTCCCTGGTGAAACCAGGCTGCCGGCGCCAATGATGACGTCATCTTCAACAGTGACGCCATCAAGAAGAATTGAACTCATACCCACCAAGACGCGATTGCCGATGGTGCAACCATGCAACATGGCTTTGTGCCCGACAGTGACATCTTCCCCGATAATTAATGGGTTCCCATGCCCGTTTTTTTCCGAACGGTGGGTCACATGCAAAACGCTGCCATCCTGAATATTGGTGCGCGAGCCGATTCGAATGAGGTTGACATCACCCCTGATGACCACCAGCGGCCAAATGCTCACATCATCTGCCAGTGTGACTTCCCCAATAACCACACTGGAAGGATCCACCATGACGTTTTTACCGATAACAGGCCGCGTTCCTTTGAATGGGCGTAATGTCTCGGACATATGCCGTACTCTCCTAAAGTTAATGTGATGGATCCCAGATCTTTGGCGGATCCGGCGTTATTGCTCAGAAAATAGCGTTGCCTGCGCAATAACTCAACGTAAAGG
>NZ_CM001974.1:406185-567584 GCF_000406105.1 Dickeya chrysanthemi NCPPB 402
TACTCGTTTTTCCTTCGTTTATTTGTTTCCCCCCTTGTCGCCATGCCTGGCAATAAATTTATTTAAATCAATAATTTATTTTTGTGATGTCATTGTTATGCTAAAGATGGATATACAAATCTAATTTCTTATGAAAGATTTTCAACCAGAGGGTTATGTACTCGACATTACTGCAGAAAGTCGCTATCTTCAGCAGCCTAGAAGGCTAAACGTATAAACGTATAAACGTATGCAGTGAGGTGTAAGGTTATGCCAATCCGGGTTCCTGATGAGTTACCAGCTGTCAGTTTCTTGCGCAATGAAAACGTCTTTGTGATGACGTCTTCCCGAGCGAAAACACAGGAAATTCGTCCGTTGAAGGTGCTGGTGCTTAACCTGATGCCAAAGAAGATCGAAACGGAAAACCAGTTCTTGCGGTTGCTGTCGAATTCCCCCCTACAGATAGATATTCAACTGTTGCGGATTGATAGCAGAGAGTCGAAGAACACGCCGACTGAGCATCTCGACAACTTCTATTGTGACTTTGAAGATATTGAGCATGAAAATTTTGACGGGCTGATCGTCACCGGTGCGCCATTGGGATTGGTCGATTTTTGCGATGTGGTGTACTGGCCGCAGATTGAACGAGTCGTCAACTGGGCTAAAGAGCACGTCACTTCCACTCTGTTTGTGTGTTGGGCGGTCCAGGCCGCGTTAAATGTGTTGTACGGTATTCCCAAGCTGACTCGTGACATGAAGTTGTCCGGTGTGTATTCACACCATACGCTGCAACCCCATGCTTTGCTGACGCGTGGTTTTGATGAAACGTTTCTGGCTCCGCATTCGCGCTATGCGGATTTCCCTTCCGATGTCATCCGGCAATACACCGATCTGGATATTCTGGTGGAATCTGAGGCAGCGGGTGCTTATTTGTTTGCCAGCAAGGATAAGCGCCTGGCATTCGTGACTGGGCACCCCGAGTATGATGTGCTGACGTTGTCTGGCGAGTACTTTCGCGATTGCGATGCCGGCCTTAATCCGGTGATCCCGGTAAATTACTTCCCGGATGATGACCCCCAGAAAACGCCGAGAGCGACCTGGCGTAGTCACGGGCATTTGCTGTTTGCCAACTGGCTGAATTATTACGTTTACCAGATCACGCCATTCGATTTGCGTCATATGAATCCGACGTTGGATTGATTTCCGCTCCATTCTCTCCCGTCAGGCGCCTCACGGCGCCTTTTCTTTTTCCTGTTGCTATTGCGGCGACATCTCCCATTCTGACCTTTGCTAATGCATGGAATGCATTTCTCTATTTCAAATAACTTTAATTTCAAACTAATCATATGGTTGTTTTTAATTTAAATTAAAAATGGAAATTGTTTTTGATTTTTAATTTTGTTGGATTAGGCTTAGTGCTGTTGGCTGAAAAACGCTCGGATTAAGTTCACAGATTGAGCAGTCGATGAGACGAAGGTAGCGGGGCAAAAAAGGAACGACGACATGACACAACAGACGATAAGCAGGGAACTGGTATTCACCCATACATTGGGTGATGCAGAACAGCAGATTCTGACGGCGGATGCGGTGAATTTCCTTACGGCGCTGGTTAGCCGCTTTACATCGCAACGCAATCACTTGCTGGCGGAGCGTCAGGAGGTACAAGGCCGGATCGATAGCGGTGAGTTACCGAGTTTTATTTCGGAAATGGATTCCATAAAAAATTCAGACTGGAAAATTCGAGGTATTCCATCTGACCTGTTGGATCGCCGGGTAGAGATTACCGGCCCGGTGGAACGCAAAATGGTGATTAATGCCTTGAATGCCAATGTCAAAGTCTTTATGGCGGACTTTGAAGACTCGCTGGCGCCCAGTTGGTCAAAGGTGATTGAAGGGCAAATTAACTTGCGGGATGCCGTGCGCGGCACCATTACCTATACCCGTGAGGCGGGAAAGATTTATCAGCTCAAACCCAACCCGGCGGTGTTGATTTGCCGGGTGCGCGGCTTGCACCTGCCGGAAAAACACGTGCTGTGGAATGATGAGCCCATCCCCGGCAGTCTGTTTGATTTCGCGCTCTATTTTTTCCACAACTACCGCCTATTGTTGGCAAAAGGCAGCGGCCCTTATTTTTATTTGCCGAAAACCCAATCCTGGCAGGAGGCCGCCTGGTGGAGTGACGTGTTCAGTTATACCGAAGATCACTTTGGCCTGACGCGCGGCACCATCAAAGCCACCGTGCTGATTGAAACCCTGCCGGCTGTGTTCCAGATGGACGAGATCCTGTACCACCTGCGCGACCACATCGTCGGGCTGAACTGTGGGCGTTGGGATTACATCTTCAGTTATATCAAAACGTTGAAAAATCATCCGGATCGGGTATTGCCAGACCGGCAGTCGGTAACCATGGACAAGCCGTTCCTGAGCGCTTATTCGCGTTTGCTGATCAAAACCTGTCACCGACGCGGCGCGTTGGCGATGGGCGGAATGGCCGCCTTCATTCCCAGCAAAGAGGTGGAACGCAACGCCTGGGTGCAGGAGAAAGTCAGGCAGGACAAGGAACTGGAGGCTCGCAATGGTCATGACGGCACCTGGATCGCCCATCCCGGCCTGGCTGATACGGTGATGCCGGTGTTCGATCGCCTGCTGGGCGGGCGTTCCAATCAACTGGATGTGTTGCGCGAAGACGATGCGCCGGTGACCGCCGACGAACTGCTGGCACCTTGTCCGGGAGAACGTACCGAAGCCGGTATGCGCGCCAATATCCGCGTGGCGGTGCAATACATCGAAGCCTGGATTTCCGGCAATGGCTGCGTACCGATTTACGGGTTGATGGAAGACGCCGCCACCGCGGAAATCTCCCGTACCTCAATCTGGCAGTGGATCCACCATGGCAAAACCCTCAGCGATGGCCGCGTGGTGACCAAAGCGCTGTTCCGCCAGATGCTGGCCGAAGAGATGCAAGTTATCCGCGGTGAACTGGGCGATACCCGCTTCGACGGCGGTCGTTTTGAGGAGGCCGCCCGATTGATGGAACGCATCACCACGCAGGACGCGTTAATCGATTTTCTCACCTTACCCGGTTACGACTTACTTGATTAATCCTGTTTAAAAAAGGAATCGCTATGAGCACCTCTCGTACCCAACAAATCGAGCAACTGGAACAAGAGTGGACAACCCCGCGCTGGGAAGGCATCACCCGCCCGTATCGCGCTGAGGACGTAGTCAATCTGCGCGGGTCGGTGAACCCTGCCTGCACACTGGCACAACTGGGGGCGGAAAAGCTGTGGAAGCTGTTGAATGGTAAGTCGCGCAAAGGTTATGTCAACTGCCTTGGCGCACTCACCGGCGGGCAGGCGTTGCAGCAGGCGAAAGCCGGGCTGGAGGCGGTGTATTTGTCCGGCTGGCAGGTGGCGGCGGACGCCAACCTGGCCGCCAGCATGTACCCGGACCAGTCGCTCTATCCGTCTAACTCGGTGCCGGCGGTGGTGCAGCGTATCAACAATACCTTCCGACGTGCGGATCAAATCCAGTGGGCTAACGGCATCGGGCAGGATGACCCGCGTTATACCGACTATTTTTTGCCGATCGTCGCGGATGCTGAAGCCGGTTTTGGCGGGGTGTTGAATGCGTTCGAGTTGATGAAATCGATGATTGAGGCGGGTGCCGCCGCCGTCCACTTTGAAGATCAACTGGCGTCGGTGAAGAAATGCGGGCATATGGGCGGCAAAGTGCTGGTGCCGACGCAGGAAGCGGTGCAGAAACTGGTGGCGGCCCGGCTGGCGGCGGACGTGCTGGGCGTGCCGACGTTGCTGGTGGCGCGTACCGACGCCGATGCAGCCGATTTACTGACCTCGGATTGTGATGATTACGATCGGGACTTTGTTACCGGTGAACGTACGGTGGAGGGGTTTTATCGCACTCGCGCCGGGGTGGAGCAAGCGATCAGTCGCGGGCTGGCCTACGCCCCTTACGCCGACCTGGTGTGGTGTGAAACCTCAACGCCGGATCTGGCGCTGGCACGACGTTTCGCCGAGGCGATTCACGCCCGTTTCCCCGGTAAATTGCTGGCCTATAACTGTTCGCCGTCGTTCAACTGGAAGAAGAATCTGGATGATCACACCATCGCTCGTTTTCAGGATGAACTGTCGGCAATGGGTTACAAATACCAGTTCATCACGTTGGCGGGGATCCACAGCATGTGGTTCAACATGTTCGACCTGGCACATGCCTATGCGCAGGGCGAAGGCATGAAGCACTATGTGGAGAAAGTGCAACAGCCGGAGTTTGCGGCTATTGGGCAAGGCTACACCTTCTCCTCTCATCAGCAGGAAGTGGGCACCGGCTATTTCGACAAGGTAACCACCCTGATTCAGGGAGGCGCGTCGTCTGTGACCGCGTTGACCGGATCGACTGAAGAACAACAGTTCTGACGCGGGGTATCCGCACTATCGCGGCCAGCCTGGTGCTGGCCGCGTGTCGTCATGTCGATGGCCTGAGAGGAGCGTTGGATGAGTCGGGGACGGGAAAAACTGGTGGCACAGACCATTCTGCAAGGGTTCGATGCGCAGTATGGCCGGTTTCTGGAAGTGACGGCCGGCGCGCAGCAGCGTTTCGAACAGGCGGACTGGCATGCGGTGCAGCAGGCGATGAAGCAGCGTATCCAGCTTTACGACCATCATGTCGGGCTGGTGGTGGAGCAACTGGGCTGCATTACCGACCGGCAGTGCTACGATGCGGCGTTTGTCGCGCGGGTCAAACAGATTTATACCGCGCTGTTGCCGGATTATCCGCGCTTCGAAATCGCGGAAAGCTTTTTTAATTCGGTGTATTGCCGGCTGTTTCATCACCGGGAACTGACGCCGGATAAACTGTTCGTGTTCAGTTCGCAACCGGCGCAGCGCTTTCAGGAAATTCCGCGTCCGCTGGCGCGCACCTACCAGCCCGACAACGGCTGGCCAGCGATGTTGGAAGCGGTGCTGACCGCCTTGCCGCTGCGGTTGCCATGGGAAGATTTGGCGCGGGACATCGATTATATCGTGAGGTCTTTGCGGGAAATCTTCCCGATGGCATCGTTAGCCAACGCCTCGCTGCAGGTCGCCAACGAACTGTTTTACCGCAACAAAGCGGCCTGGCTGGTGGGCAAGCTGCGTTTACCGGGCGGCGTGTTCCCGTTTTTGCTGCCGATTCACCACAACGAGCGCGGCGCGTTGTTTATCGACACCTGCCTGACGCGCCACGCGGATGCCAGCATCGTATTTGGTTTCGCCCGTTCCTACTTTATGGTTTACGCCCCGTTGCCGTCGGCGTTGGTGGCCTGGCTGCGTGAGATTTTGCCGGGTAAAACCACCGCCGAGCTGTATCTGGCGATCGGTTGTCAGAAGCATAGCAAGACCGAGTACTACCGGGAGTACCTCGATTTCATCGCCAGTACGCAGGAGCCGTTTATTATCGCACCGGGCGTGAAAGGGATGGTGATGCTGGTGTTCACGCTACCGACCTTCGATCGGGTATTCAAAGTGATCAAGGATCGGTTTGCGCCGCAAAAAGAAGTCAGCGAGGTGCGGGTGCGGGAGTGCTATCGGTTGGTGAAAGAGCATGACCGTGTCGGACGTATGGCGGATACCCAGGAGTATGAAAATTTCGTGCTGGAGAAAGCACGCATCAGTCCGGAACTGCTGGCGGAGCTGTGGCGGGAAGTGCCGGACAAACTGGAAGACCTTGGCGATCGGCTGGTGATACGCCATCTGTACATGGAACGGCGCATGACACCGCTGAATCTCTATCTGGAGCAGGCCAGCGGGCAGGCGCTGCGCGACGTCATTGAGGAGTACGGCAACGCTATCCGGCAACTGGCGGCAGCCAATATCTTTCCCGGCGATATGCTGTTCAAAAACTTCGGCGTTACCCGCCACGGCCGGGTGGTGTTTTATGACTACGACGAAATCTGCTACATGACCGAGGTGAATTTTCGCGATATTCCGCCGCCGCGCGATCCGGCGGATGAACTGGCGGCGGAACCCTGGTACAGCGTCGGGCCGAATGATGTCTTTCCCGAGGAGTTCCGCCGGTTTCTGTGTAGCGATCGCCGTTTGCTGCCGTTGTTCGAAGAACTGCACGCCGACCTGTTTCGGGCTGAATATTGGCGGGCGTTGCAGCAACGGATCCGCAGCGGTCATATCGAGGATGTCTACGCTTATCGGCGCAGAAAACGCTTTAGTTTGCGTTATGCCGACCCGGTGACGCCAGCCGATGCGCTGACGTCATGACGCCGCTTAGCGCGCGCCGCCGTACTGGTAGGTGATCTCTTTCGCCGCCTTAATCACCAGCGCCCCCAGTTCGGTGATGCGATTATCGGTGATGCGGGATATCGGCCCGGAGATGGAGATGGCGGCAAACGCTTCGTGGTGCTCGTCCAGAATGCAGGCGGCGACACAACGCAAGCCTAGTGCGTGCTCCTCATCGTCCAGCGCGTAACCCTGACGGCGAATCGCCGTCAGATTTTCTTTCAGCGTTTGGGCATTCAAGGTCTGTGGGGTGTAGCTGTGCAGCCCTTTGCGGTGCAACAACTGGGTGACTTTCTCGTCCGGCAGCATGGCGAGGAACGCTTTGCCGGCGCCGGATGCGTGCATCGGCAGTTTGCCGCCGATCGGCGCGGACATGCGCATCAGCGCGGTACACTGCACCTGATCGATGATGATGGCCTGATAGTCGGTTTGGTCCAGCACGGCCAGATTCACCGTTTCACCGGAACTCTCCATCAACTGGCGCAGCATCGGGTGTACCAGGCTGAGCAGATTGCGGCTTTGCAGAAAGCTGCTGCCGACAATAAACGCATGGGTGCCGATGGTCCATAATCCCAAATCACCGACCTGACGTACAAAGCCTTGTTGTTGCATGGTGGTCAACAGCCGGTGAGTGGTGGAGTTGGGCAAACCCGCCTGCTGGGCCAGGTCGGTCAGCGCGATGCTGCCGTTGGCTTTAGCGATGTATTCCAGCAAGGTCAGCCCGCGGGTCAGCGACTGCACCTGTCCGGCCGGTTGCGCAGGGCTGGCGGCGGCAGCGCGAGGTTTTTTACCACGTTTGGCGGGTTCGGGGGGCGTCATCATCGGTTTCCTTTTTCATATCATGGAATCGATTTTCGTTTTTTTAGCGCAGAATGCAACCGTCTTATCAGGCTGTTTTATCAACCGTGAGCTGCGCTGGCGCAACGTACTCTTGTGCTAGGATAAGAATTCGCACAGACGAGGGTGATAACGAGAATAAGATGATGGCAAATCGTTTACAGGCATTACAACAGCAACTGGCGCAGCGCATTATGATCCTGGACGGCGGCATGGGGACCATGATCCAGAGTTACCGTCTGCAGGAAGAGGATTACCGCGGCGAGCGCTTTGCCGACTGGCACTGCGACCTGAAAGGCAATAACGACTTGCTGGTGCTGAGTAAGCCGGAGGTGATCACCGCCATTCATCACGATTATCTGGCGGCGGGCGCGGATATTCTGGAAACCAACACCTTCAACGCCACCCGCATCGCCATGGCCGACTACGAGATGGAGGCGCTGTCGGCGGAAATCAATACCGTCGCCGCCCGGCTGGCGCGCGCCTGCGCTGACGAGTGGACGGCACGTACGCCGGAGCGCCCGCGCTATGTCGCCGGGGTGCTGGGGCCGACTAACCGCACCGCGTCTATCTCGCCTGACGTGAACGACCCGGCGTACCGTAATGTCAGTTTCGACCAACTGGTGGACGCGTACCGTGAATCGACCCGCGCGCTGGTTGAAGGCGGCGTTGACATCATCCTGATCGAAACCATTTTTGACACCCTGAACGCTAAAGCCGCCATTTTTGCGGTAGAAACCGAATTCGAGGCGCTGGGCGTCACGCTGCCGGTGATGATCTCCGGCACCATTACCGATGCTTCCGGCCGTACCCTGTCCGGGCAGACGACCGAAGCGTTTTACAATTCGCTGCGCCATGCCCGGCCGCTGTCGTTCGGGCTTAACTGCGCGTTGGGGCCGGACGAACTGCGCCAGTATGTGGCGGAGCTGTCGCGCATTGCCGAATGCTACGTCACCGCTCACCCCAACGCCGGCTTGCCGAATGCTTTCGGCGAATACGATCTGGATGCGGACGAAATGGCGCGTCAGATCGGCGAATGGGCGCAATCCGGTTTCCTGAATATTATCGGCGGATGCTGCGGCACCACGCCTGAACACATCGCCGCGATGGTCAAAGCCGTTGAGGGTGTCGCGCCGCGTGCCTTGCCGACGTTGCCGGTGGCCTGCCGCTTGTCCGGGCTGGAACCGCTGAATATCGGTGACGACACGCTATTCGTCAACGTTGGCGAGCGTACCAACGTTACCGGTTCCGCTAAATTCAAACGCCTGATTAAAGAAGAAAAGTACAACGAAGCGCTGGACGTGGCGCGTCAGCAGGTGGAAAGCGGCGCACAAATCATCGACATCAACATGGACGAGGGCATGCTCAACGCCGAAGCGGCGATGGTGCGTTTCCTGAATCTTATCGCCGGCGAGCCGGATATCGCCCGCGTGCCGATCATGATCGACTCCTCCAAGTGGGACGTGGTGGAGGCCGGGCTGAAGTGCATTCAGGGCAAAGGCATCGTTAACTCGATTTCGATGAAAGAAGGCGTAGACGCCTTTGTCCATCACGCCCGGCTGGTGCGCCGTTACGGTGCCGCTGTGGTGGTGATGGCGTTTGACGAAGTGGGGCAGGCGGATACCCGCGCGCGCAAAATTGAAATTTGCCGCCGTGCTTACCACATCCTGACCGAAGAGGTCGGTTTCCCGCCGGAAGATATCATTTTCGACCCGAACATTTTTGCCGTCGCTACCGGCATTGAAGAACACAACAATTATGCGGTGGACTTTATCGAGGCGTGCGCCGATATCAAAGCCCAGTTGCCGCACGCGCTGATTTCCGGCGGCGTGTCTAACGTGTCGTTCTCGTTTCGCGGCAACGAGCCGGTGCGCGAAGCGATTCACGCGGTGTTCCTGTATTACGCTATTCGCAACGGCATGGACATGGGTATCGTCAACGCCGGTCAGTTGGCCATCTACGATGATCTGCCCGCCGAGTTGCGTGACGCGGTGGAAGACGTGATTCTCAACCGGCGCGACGACGGCACCGAACGGTTGCTGGAGATTGCCGAGAAATACCGGGGCAGTAAATCCGACGACGACGGCAACAAAGGCGCGGCGGAATGGCGCGGCTGGCCGGTGAGAAAACGGCTGGAATACGCGCTGGTTAAAGGCATTACCGAATTTATCGAGCAGGATACCGAAGAGGCGCGAGCCCAGTCAGCACGTCCCATCGAAGTGATCGAAGGGCCGTTGATGGACGGCATGAACGTGGTCGGCGACCTGTTTGGTGCCGGTAAGATGTTCCTGCCGCAGGTGGTGAAGTCGGCGCGAGTCATGAAACAGGCGGTGGCGTACTTGGAACCGTTTATTCAGGCCAGCAAAGAGCAGAGCTCCAGCGCCGGTAAGATTTTGCTGGCGACGGTGAAGGGTGACGTGCATGACATCGGTAAGAACATCGTCGGCGTGGTGTTGCAATGCAACAACTACGAAATTATCGATTTAGGCGTGATGGTGCCGACCGACAAGATCCTCAAGACGGCGCGTGAAGAAAACGTCGATATCGTCGGCCTGTCGGGGTTGATTACCCCGTCGCTGGATGAAATGGTCAACGTCGCCAAAGAGATGGAGCGCCAGGGCTTTACGTTGCCGCTGCTGATTGGCGGGGCCACCACCTCGAAGGCGCACACCGCGGTGAAGATCGAGCAGAATTACAGCGGCCCGACGGTATACGTGCAGAATGCGTCGCGCTCGGTGGGCGTGGTGTCGGCGCTGCTCTCGGATACGCAACACGACGACTTTGTGGCGCGCATCCGCAAAGAGTATGAAACGGTGCGCATCCAGCACGGCCGTAAAAAGCCGCGCACACCGCCGGTCTCACTGGAGGTGGCGCGCGATAACGCCATGCCGATCGACTGGGAAAGCTATACGCCGCCGGTAGCACATCGCCTTGGGGTACAACCGGTGACCGCCAGTATCGAGACCTTGCGCAATTATATCGACTGGACGCCGTTCTTTATGACCTGGTCGTTGGCGGGCAAATACCCCAACATTCTGGAAGACGAGGTGGTGGGCGAAGAGGCCAAACGGTTGTTTGCCGATGCGAATGCCATGTTGGATACCCTGTCTGCCAGCGGTATGCTAAACCCGCGCGGGGTGGTAGGGCTGTTCCCGGCTAACCGGGTAGGCGATGACGTTGAAATCTATACCGATGAGCGCCGCACTGAGGTACTGACCGTCAGCCATCACCTGCGTCAGCAAACCGAAAAGACGGATTTCCCTAACTACTGTCTGGCGGATGTGGTGGCGCCGAAAGCCAGCGGCAAGCCGGATTATCTCGGCGCTTTCGCGGTCACCGGTGGTCTGGAAGAGGACGAACTGGCGGCACAATGGGAAGCGCAGCACGACGACTACAACAAGATCATGCTCAAAGCGCTGGCGGACCGGCTGGCGGAAGCATTCGCCGAGTACCTGCACGAGCGGGTGCGCAAGGTCTACTGGGGGTATGCGCCGAATGAAAACCTCGGTAACGACGAACTGATCCGCGAAAATTATCAGGGCATCCGCCCGGCACCGGGCTACCCGGCTTGCCCGGATCACACCGAGAAAGCGACCATCTGGCAACTGCTGGATGTGGACAACACCGTCGGCATGAAACTCACCGAGTCTTACGCGATGTGGCCGGGTGCGTCGGTGTCCGGCTGGTACTTCAGCCACCCGGACAGCAAGTATTTCGCCGTGGCGCAAATCCAGCGCGACCAGGTGGAAGACTACGCGGTTCGCAAGCAGATGCCGATAGAGGAGATCGAGCGCTGGCTGGCGCCGAATCTGGGGTATGACGCAGACTGATTAAGCCGGATCGACAACAAAAAACAGGCCGGTTTTCCCCGGCCTGTATCGTTTGGTTTTTCTGATACTCAATCGGCTCAATAAAGGCCGATGGTTTTCCACCACAGCAAGCCAACGGACATGAAGATCGCCTGATTGATTAGGCTGATGACAAAGCCGGTGCGCCACCAGACGGCGGTAGGCACGTAACCGGCGCCGAACAGAATCGGGCCGCGGGCGTGGGTGTACTGCGTCAGCGAGCAGTACAGGCTGCTGGTGAACGCCAGCATCAGCGCCATCGGTGCCGCCGGGATGTGCAGGTTAATGCCCACGCCGAGGAACACCGCGTACAACGCCGCGATTTGCGCGTTGCCGCTGGCGAAGAAATAGTGGGTATAGAAGTAGGCGGCGTTGAGCAACAGCAGCACCAGCACCCAACTGGTGTCTTGCATCAGGTGGCCGATGCTGTTGCCGATCAGGTCGCCGAACCAGGTGGTGAAGCCCAGCTTTTTTAACTGGTTGGCCATCATCAGCAGCGCGGCGAACCAAATCAGCGTATCCCACGCGCCTTTCTCGCTCTTAATGTCTTCCCAGCTTAATACACCGGTCAGCAGCAGGAAGGAGAGGCCGACAAAAGAGGCGGTAGTCGCGTCGACGCCCAGCAGATCGCCGAAAATCCACAGCACCAGCAGAATCACCACCGTGGCGGCCATCAGCCACTCGCCGCGCGACATGCTTCCCATTTTTTCCAGTTCGCTGACCGCCAGTTTCGGCGCGTCCGGCGTATGGCGGATTTCCGGTTTCGCCAGCACATAGACGCACAGCGGCACCAGCAACAGAGAAATCACGCAGGGAACGATAGCCGCGACAAACCAACTCCCCCAGGTAATGGTGACGCCGGCGTTGGCCGCCAGTTTCACCGCCAACAAGTTACCGGTATAACCGGTCATGAACAGCGCGGCGGTGACATCGTTAACGTTGCCGATACAGGTCACCAGAAAAGTACCGATCTTGCTGCGGGAGGCGTCATCCGGTCTGGAATCGAAGCTGCGGGCCAGCGAGTCGGCAATCGGATAAATTACCCCGCCGCAACGGGCGGTGTTGCTGGGCATAGCGGGCGACAGCACCAGGTCGGCGAACGCCAGGCCGTAAGCCAGCCCAAGCGTGCGTTTGCCTAACAGGCGGATCATCTGCAAGGCGATACGACGGCCCAGACCGGTTTTGATAAAACCACGGGCAATCATGAACGCCACCACAATCAACCAAATCAGTGAACTGTTTAAGTCGCTCAATGCGGTTTGAATGGAGGCGCTGGCGGCGTAAGTCAGCGCGAACAAGGTAATACTGATGATGCCGATGGCGCCGATCGGCAATACATTCGCCACAATGCTGACAATCGTGGCGACAAACAGTACGGCAGAATGCCAGGCGGCGGGTTTCAGCCCGCTGGGGGGCGTCAGTTGCCAGAAGAAGGCAGCCACAATCACAATGACGATCAGTGCCAGCCAGTTCAGGCCATATGCGGTTTTAGTCTTCATCCGTATTTCCTTGGCTCAGGTCTGAAGCGGATGCCGTCGCCGGTGTCGGGCGAAGCGGCTGATGGAAGAAGCATAACGCCGGAAATTCACAGCGTGCGGGAAATACGCTCTGTTCTTGATTTAGGCCGTGATTTTAAAAAATTTACGCTTATTTACGCCCGTCAATCCACATAAGAACAGATAAGATATCGGTAAGATGTCAGACTCAAGGCCGGACGCAAGTTAGGGCGTTCACTTGGTTTTGGGGCAGGAAGCCTATTTTTTTATCGTAATGGTTTTAACTATCGTAATGGTTTTAACTG
The DNA here is from genome assembly GCF_000406105.1 of Dickeya chrysanthemi NCPPB 402. NCBI lineage: Bacteria > Pseudomonadati > Pseudomonadota > Gammaproteobacteria > Enterobacterales > Pectobacteriaceae > Dickeya > Dickeya chrysanthemi. The sequence continues at coordinate 418,938 of NZ_CM001974.1, forward strand.
AAGGAGGCCCGGTTCTGTGTTGACGCTGTTGAACTTGCTGTCTGCCATCGCGCTGCTGGTCTGGGGGACGCATATTGTTCGTACCGGGATTATGCGGGTATACGGCGCCCGTTTGCGCCGTACCATCAGCGATAGCGTGAGCCGTAAGCCGCTGGCTTTTCTCGCCGGCATCGGTGTGACTGCGCTGGTGCAGAGCAGCAACGCCACCGCGCTGCTCGCTATCTCTTTTGTCTCGCAAGGGTTAATTGCGCTGGCGCCGGCGTTGGTGATTATTCTGGGGGCGGATGTCGGCACCGCATTGATGGTGCGGGTGCTGACGTTTGATCTCAGTTGGCTGTCGCCATTGCTGATTTTCCTTGGCGTGGTGTTTTTCCTCAGCCGTAAGCAGACGCGCGCCGGGCAGTTAGGGCGCGTTGCCATCGGGTTGGGATTGATTTTGCTGGCGCTGGAGCTGATTGTGCAGTCGGCAACGCCGATCACCCAGACCGCCGGGGTGAAGGTGGTGTTTTCCTCGCTGACCGGCGATGTGATGCTGGATGCGCTGATTGGCGCGATATTCGCCATTGTGAGTTATTCCAGCCTGGCCGCGGTGCTATTAACCGCCACGCTGACGGCCAGTCATGTGATTTCGCTGGATGCGGCGCTGTGTCTGGTGATCGGCGCGAATTTGGGCAGCGGCATTGTGGCGCTGGCAAATGCCAGTGCGCAGGGGCCGGCGGCGCGACAGGTAGCGCTGGGGAGCATGTTCTTCAAACTGATCGGCAGCCTGCCGGTGTTGCCGGCCATCGGTTATCTGGCTGATTTGATAGAAACGGTGCCCTTGCCGGATGCGGAACGTGTGATTTATTTCCACCTGTTTTACAACCTGGCGCGCTGTCTGCTGTTGTTGCCCTTTGCCGAGCGGATGGCGGAGTTGTGCAGCAATCTGGTGCGGGTTGAGCCGGAGCTCGACCCTCGGTTGCGCCCTCGCCATTTGGATGTCAGCGCGTTGGATACGCCGACGCTGGCGCTGGCTAACGCGGCGCGGGAAACGCTGCGCATTGGCGACGTGATCGAACAGATGCTGAAAATGTTTCAGGATACGCTGCAGGGCAACAACCCGCAGGCGCGTGAAATCCGCAAACTGGATGACGACGTGGATGTGCTCTACAACGCCATCAAGCTCTATCTGGCGCAGATAGAAAAAGCCGGATTGCATGAGCGGGATTCACGGCGTTGGGCGGAAGTGATTGAAATGGCTCTCAATCTGGAACAGGCCGGTGATATTATTGAGCGGGTGGTCTGCGATCTGGATGCCCATGCGCCTGACGGGTTGCGCGGTTTTTCGACCGCCGGACGGGACGAACTCAACACCTTGTACGAACAACTGATGAGCAACCTGCGATTGGGGATGTCGGTGTTCCTCTCGGCGGATGTCACCAGCGCCAGACGCCTGCGTCGCGCTAAACACCGTTTCCGTATTCTGAACCGTCGTTATTCCCATGCACATGTTGACCGATTGCACCAGCAGAACATCCAGAGCCTGGAAACCAGCTCGCTACACCTTGGTTTGTTGGGGGATATGAACCGGCTGAATTCGCTGTTCTGCGCGGTGGCTTACAACGTGCTGCTGATGACGGAAGACGAGGACGAAGGGCGGGAAGAGTCCTCGGCGTCGGCGTAGCGCCTGATAACGGCAAAGCTAAAAAAACCGAAACCCTGCACGGATTCGGTTTTTTTTGTCGCTACGGCAACCTAAGGCTTATTCAAACAGGTTGTGGTGCAGCGTCTGCACGACCTGTTCCGCATCGCTGGACGGCACCAGGAAGCACAGGTTATGACTGCTGGCGCCATAACAGATAAGACGAATGTTGAACGGCTCCAGCACGCCGAACACCTCTTTGCCGACGCCGCAGGCCTGCGACAGCTTGTTGCCGATCAGCGCCACCAGCGACATATTTTCTTCCACTTCCACCCGGCACAGCGAAGACAGTTCGGTCAGCAGCGCGCTGGACAGCAGGCTGTCGCCGGTCGAGGTGGAGCCGGTGGTATCCAGCGTTAGCGCCACGTTAACCTCGGAAGTGGTGATCAAATCCACCGAGATGTTGTGGCGGGCCAGAATACTGAACACTTCCGCCAGGAAACCACGCGCGTGCAGCATGTTGAGGCTGTGCAGGGTCAGCAGCGTCTGTTTGCGACGCAGTGCCAGCGCGCGGAACAGTGGCGGGTTCTCGGTGTTGTTGCACACCAGCGTACCGCCCGCCGCCGGGTCTTTACTGGAGCCGACAAATACCGGGATATCGCTGCGTACGGCCGGCAGCAGGGTCGCTGGGTGCAGCACTTTGGCGCCGAAGGTCGCCATTTCGGCGGCTTCTTCAAAGGTAATCTGGTCGATACGGTGGGCGGACGGCACCACGCGCGGGTCGGTGGTGTAGATACCGGGCACATCGGTCCAGATGTCGATGCGGCCGACGTTCAGCGCTTCGCCCAGCAGCGCGGCGGTGTAGTCGCTGCCGCCGCGGCCCAGCGTGGTGGTACGGCCTTTGGCTTCGCTGCCGATAAAGCCCTGGGTAATGACCAGGCCCTGCGCCAGACGTGGCACCAGCTGGCTGCGGGTCAGCTCGCCCAGCATGTCGCAGTCCGGTTCGGCGCGGCCGAAACGATCGTTGGTACGCATGATTTTACGTACATCGAACCATTCCGCGGCGACGTTGCGCTCGCGCAGGATTTCCACAAACAGCAGGGTGGACATCAGTTCGCCGTGGCTGACCAGCTCGTCGGTCAGCGCGTTGGAGGTAGCCAGCGACGCGGCTTCCGACAGGCGGGCTACGTTATCCAGCATACGTTCAATTTCCTCGCGGATAACGGCAGGCTGGTTGAGGCGATTGATGATGGCGTATTGAATCTGGCGCAGTTTTTCCAGTTGCGCCGCACGTTCCTCCGGCGGCAAACCTTCAGCCAGCGCGACCAGCAGATTGGTGACGCCGGCGGAGGCGGACAACACCACCACCCGTACCTGAGAATCCGACAGTACGATGTCGGCGCTGCGGTTCATGGCGTCGAAATCAGCGACGCTGGTGCCGCCGAATTTGGCGATAATCAGTGAGTTATTCGTGTTAGCAGACATTCAAAAAACCTCGTGTCAGGGGCGTCATCGTCGTTATCGACAACAGCATTCCATCGTTAAGCCTTGGCACAAGGGAAGAGCGGTAAACGGGGGGCAGGCGTAGGAACTGGCTACGGCACACCCAGAAGCGCTCCACCTTGCTGATCGTTCCGCCTTGCGGAGCGATGCGGGTGACAACCCAGGGGATTCAGCCCCTGCAGTCGACAGCGTAAACACCGTAGGTTACGTCTGCCTCGGCGCCGCTCCCCCTCCGGTATCGTCATCGGATACGGTTCCTCCGATACCTTGCCTGGGCGGCGCTCCTCTTCTGGCTTGCGCAACGCGTGCGCAAGTAGGCTTTTACAAATAGCGGGTAACGCGGCGGCTGTCAATCAACATTGGACCGGCGCGCGGTATTTCGCAAGAAAAGGGCTTCCCAGCACGGCGTTAAGGGATACAATCGGGAAAAAACGGGCGGGATTCGTCGCCCGGCGACTGATTTATTCTCAAACCGACTTGTTCTCAAACCGACTTGTTCTCAAACCAAAGAGTAGTGTGATGAAAAATATCAACCCGACGCAGACTGCCGCCTGGCAGGCATTGCAGCAGCATTTCGCTGCGATGAAAGAGGTGCAGATCAGCGACCTGTTCGCGCAGGATCCCGAGCGTTTCTCGCATTTTTCCGCCACGTTCGGCGATCTGATGCTGGTGGATTACTCCAAAAACCGCATCACTGCCGAGACGTTGGAAAAACTGCAGGCGCTGGCGCGTGAAACCGATCTGTCCGCTGCCATCCAGTCGATGTTTTCCGGCGAGAAGATTAACCGCACTGAAGATCGCGCCGTGTTGCATGTCGCGTTGCGCAACCGCAGCAATACGCCGATTGTGGTTGACGGCAAAGATGTGATGCCGGACGTGAACGCGGTGCTGCAAAAGATGAAGCAGTTCAGCGAACGCGTGATTGGCGGCGAGTGGAAAGGCTATACCGGCAAGGCGATTACCGACGTGGTGAACATCGGTATCGGCGGGTCCGACCTGGGGCCGTACATGGTGACGGAAGCGCTGCGTCCGTATAAAAACCATCTGACCATGCACTTCGTGTCCAACGTTGACGGCACCCACATCGCTGAAATATTAAAGCGCGTCAACCCGGAAACCACGCTGTTCCTGGTCGCTTCCAAGACCTTTACCACCCAGGAAACCATGACCAACGCCCACAGCGCGCGTGACTGGTTCCTGAAAGCGGCCGGTGATGAAAAACATGTCGCCAAACACTTTGCGGCGCTGTCTACCAATGCCAAAGCCGTTGGCGAATTCGGTATCGACACCGACAACATGTTTGAATTTTGGGACTGGGTCGGCGGCCGTTACTCACTGTGGTCAGCTATCGGCTTGTCGATTGTGTTGTCGGTCGGTTTCGATAATTTCGAGCAATTGTTGAGCGGTGCGCACGCCATGGACCAGCATTTCGCCACCACCCCGGCTGAGAAAAACCTGCCGGTGCTGCTGGCGCTGATCGGCATTTGGTACAACAACTTTTTTGGCGCGGAAACTGAAGCGATTCTGCCGTACGACCAGTACATGCACCGCTTTGCGGCTTACTTCCAGCAAGGCAACATGGAATCCAACGGTAAGTACGTTGACCGCAACGGCAATCCGGTGGATTACCAGACCGGCCCGATCATCTGGGGCGAACCGGGCACCAACGGCCAGCATGCGTTCTATCAACTGATCCATCAGGGGACCAAGCTGGTGCCGTGCGACTTCATTGCACCAGCGATGACCCACAACCCGCTGAGCGACCACCATAGCAAGTTGCTGTCGAACTTCTTCGCGCAGACCGAGGCGCTGGCGTTCGGTAAATCCCGCGAGGTGGTGGAAGCCGAGTTCGCGGCGGCCGGTAAATCAGCCAAAGAGGTCGAGCACGTGGCGCCGTTCAAAGTATTCGAAGGCAACCGCCCGACCAACTCCATCCTGCTGCGGGAAATCACGCCGTACAGCCTGGGGGCGTTGATCGCGCTTTACGAGCACAAGATCTTTACTCAGGGTGCCATTCTGAACATCTTCACCTTCGACCAGTGGGGCGTGGAGTTGGGCAAACAGCTGGCTAACCGTATTCTGCCGGAATTGCAGGATGACAGCGCGGTTAGCAGCCATGACAGCTCCACCAATGGGCTTATCAACCGCTTCAAACAGTGGCGCGCGTAATAACAACCGTGTCATAACGCTATCGCGTTGTTATAACTACATTGCGTTGTTATAACTATATTGCGTTGTTATAACTACATCGCGTTGCTATAACGACAGGCCCCGATTTTGGGGCCTGTTGATTTGTGGGCGGACGTGATCGCCGTCATGACGACGGAAATAGTTGTTCCGTGAACAATGACTGCCATGCTGATGGTGGTAACATGGAATTGTTTCAGCATAAGTTTTCGGTTGTCGGGTCGGGCTAGCCCGGTTCGGCCGGTGTATTGATCATCACGGAGAGAAACATGCGGACTCGTATACTGATGGGATTGGCTGCCGTCACGTTACTGGCAGGGTGCAGCACCAATAACGAACTCAGTGCGGCTGGTCAGGCAGTGCGTTTTACCGACAGTAAACCGTCGGCACAATGCCAGTTATTGGGTAGCGTGACCGGTACGCAATCCAACTGGTTGTCCGGCGGCAACAGTGAAGGCAGTTCAATGCGCGGTGCCGCCAACGATCTGCGCAATAAAGCGGCGGCGATGGGCGGTAACGTGATTTATGGGGCGAACACGCCGAGTCAGACGTTCCTGTCCAGTTTCGCGCCGTTGGACAGCAAAATGCAGGGTCAGGTTTATAAGTGCCCCTGATGCCGAAGGCAATCAGCGTTGCCGGCGAACGCCGGTGACGCAGTTGGCGTCTCAGTCCTGATTTTCCTGTAATTGCCGCATACCGATATCCAGCAGCGTTTTGCTGGCCTCGCCGCCGATTTCCCGCGCCAGACTTGGCACCAGATAACCCGATACCTGCGTCATCAATTCCCTGACCAATGTGCGAGCGTCATCATCCGGCACCAAAAAGTGCGCAGCGCCTTGTACTTTATCCAGCACATGCAGGTAATAGGGCAGAATGCCGGCGTCGAACAAAGCATTGCTGAGCGCCGCCAGCGTATTGGCGTTATCGTTGACCCCACGCAGCAAGACGCTTTGGTTGAGTAACGTCACCCCGGCCTGACGCAGGCGCGCCATGCCGTCGGCGAGTTCCGTATCGATTTCATTGGCGTGGTTGATGTGGGTGACCAGCACCACCCGTAGCGGCGACTGCGCCAGCCGCTGGCAGAGTTCAGCGGTAATACGCGCAGGGATCACCACCGGCAAGCGGGTGTGAATGCGCAACCGCTTCAGATGAGGGATCTGTTCCAGTTCGGTCAGTAGCCAGGCCAGCTCGTGATCTTTGGCCATCAACGGGTCGCCGCCGGAAAAGATGATTTCGTCCAACTGCGGATGCTGACGGATATAATCCAGCGCCTGACGCCAGTTAGCTTTGTTGCCCTGATTATCCTGATAGGGAAAATGGCGGCGGAAGCAGTAACGGCAATTAACCGCACAGCCGCCTTTCACCAGCAACAGGGCACGATTGTGGTATTTATGCAGTAACCCAGGTACGACGCTGTGCTGCTCGTCCAGCGGATCATAGCTAAAGCCGGGGGTGGCGATGAACTCGTCCTGTGCGGTCAATACCTGCAATAACAACGGATCCCGCGCATCGCCTGGGCGCATACGGGCGGCAAAGGCTCGCGGCACCCGCAATGGAAACAATCTGCGCGCTTCGCGTCCGGCGGTCAGTTGCGGGTGGTTATCCAGCGCCAGAAGTCTCAGCAATTCATCAGGATCGGTAATAACATCGGCGAGTTGCTGCAACCAATCTTCTCGGGAGGGTATATTTAGGGTTACAATGTGTGCCATTTTTTTGGCTAAGTACCAGTATCAATGTAGAGGGCCATTATGGCGACTTATTTTAGCAACGATTTCCGTTCCGGTCTTAAAATCATGTTCGAGGGCGAGCCTTATGCTATCGAATCCAGTGAGTTTGTTAAGCCGGGTAAAGGCCAGGCATTCGCCCGTGTCAAAATGCGTCGTCTGTTGACGGGGTCCCGCGTTGAGAAAACCTTCAAGTCTACCGATTCGGCTGAAGGTGCTGACGTGATGGATACCAACATGAACTACCTGTATAACGACGGCGAGTTCTACCATTTCATGCACCCAGAAACCTTTGAACAGCACCAGGTTGAAGCGAAGACGGTGGGTGATTCCGCCAAGTGGCTGCAGGATAACGCCGAATGTATCGTTACCCTGTGGGACGGTCGTCCGATCGCTGTTCAGCCGCCGAACTTTATCGAAGCTGAAATCACCGAAACCGATCCGGGCCTGAAAGGCGATACCGCGGGTACTGGCGGCAAGCCGGCCACCCTGTCTACCGGTGCGGTGGTGAAAGTGCCGTTGTTCGTGCAGATTGGCGAAGTGATCAAGGTTGACACCCGCTCCGGCGAATACGTCTCCCGCGTGAAGTAATCTTCCCGACGCGTAAACTGTCCGTCGGGCGGTTTACGCGTTGCCGCACGGCTATCATCCCGTCTGAAAAATTCTCTCACACATGCTGAGCGAAGCTTGATGGTATTTTCTCCCGCCTGACGTAATAATGCCGCGTCTTGGTTAAGGAGAGAGCGATGTCCCCACTCATCATTACGGTATTCATGCTGACTCTCAGCAATGTATTTATGACCTTTGCCTGGTATGGGCATCTTCGTTATTTCAGTGGCCGTACCTGGATGGCGGCGGCGCTGGTCAGTTGGGGGATTGCGCTGTTTGAATACCTGTTGCAAGTGCCGGCTAACCGTATTGGTTATCAGGTCGCCTCAGCCGGGCAACTGAAAATCTTGCAGGAAGTGATCAGCCTGTCGGTGTTTATTCCTTTCTCGATGATTATTCTCAAAGAACCTTTCCGCACGGACTATATATGGGCCGGCTTGTGTCTGCTGGGCGCGGTGTTCTTTATGTTCCGCGACAAAATTATGGGCTGACCTGCTATAACGATTTCCCGTAAAAACAGCCGGTAGAATAACCGGCTGAAAATACACTGACCGACTGACTTGTCATGACGGGAAATAAGAATATCAAAACAGTGTTTTATTTATTTCTCTCTGTAGGTTGATCCCAGCGAATTATTTCCCTGCACCCGCGTTGGTGTTAATCCAGATTAATTTGTCCGCCTGAAAACCATTGCGTTGTGCCGCTGCCAATAACGCCTGCCTGACAAGCGCAGGAAGCTCAGGAGTCCGGGACAGAATCCAGAGATAATCGCGGTTTGGCCCGCATACCAACGCGTAACGATAGTCGCTGTCCAGCGCAATCACGTTGTAGCCGCCGTAAAATGGCCCGAAGAACGACACTTTCAGTGCGGCGCGTTGCGGTGAGCCGGTGAAATAAGCTTTGCCGGTACTTTCGCGCCAGACGCGTTTCACCGGGTCGAAACCCCGGTTCACCACGGTGATGCCGCCATCCTCCCGTGGGCGGTAGGTGGCGGTGACCTGCTCCAGACCTCGCTCGAAGCGGTTGTCCAGCCGGGCGATTTCATACCAGGTTCCCATATAGCGGGCAGGTTCGAAGTTATCCACCACCTGCACGCCTTGCGGCGGCGTGGTGCTGCAAGCCGTCGTGAACAAGGTAATCAATGAGGTCAGCAATACGCGCCAATGCTTCATTTACAGCTTCCTGTGTTGGTTTATCTTGGGTTTAAAGGTAGGAAGCGCAGCGTGAAGATGCAATAAAAAAGGCCCGCACAGTGCGGGCCGTAGAGCATGGATGAGCGTTGTTTTACAGCGTGACTACACCAATGATAGTGACGACCGAGAGGATCGCCGCCAGGCCGTAAAACACCCATTTACCGGCCGGTACATGGATTTTCAGGTCATGCATGGCGTGATGGATACGGTGTAGGCCACACCACAGCGGCAGCACGATCATCAGCAGCAGAAACGCACGGCCAATCAGGCTATGACTAAACGCCGCGATACGATCATAGCTCAGCGCTTGCGGAAACATGCCGAGCGGCAGCAGAACCCCGATCAGCAGGATGATAACCGGCGCGAACATTGCGCTCCACATACCGCCTGCGCCGAACAGGCCCCAGAACGGTGGTTCGTCGGAGCGTTTGGGTTGTTGATTATTCACGAGATTCCTCCTGTTCAGAACAGCAAGGCGATGGCCAGCACCGCCAGCGTGATGACCACAGTGGCCGCCCACAGTGCTTTAACGACCGGCTCAGGCCCCATCTTTTCCTCTTTCACGATGATGATGGTGGCTTTAGGCGCCAGATCGAACCAGGTTTTGGTATGCAACACCGCTGCCAGCAAGGCGACGATGTTGAGCAGCAATACCAGCGGGTTTTGCAGGAAGCCGACGAAATGGCTCCAGCCTTCCGGGCCGGCTTTAAGCGAAAATACGCCATGCAGCAGCACGATGCTGAACCAGACCGCAGGCACCGCAGTACCTTCGCGCAGCATATAGAAACGGTAGAAACCGAGCTTCTGCCACCAGGTGGGCGTCATACCGCGGACATACGCTTTACGTTTGGTGATCATTTGTTGCCTCCCTTATTGTGGTCTCAGCATGGCGATCATGAAGTCTTTGGCGCTTTCCACCTTGCTTTGCTGGATAGCGGCCGCCGGATCGACGTGCTTCGGACACACTTCAGAGCAGTAACCCACGAAGGTACAGGACCAGACGCCGTTGTCGCCGTTCAGTTGCGGCATACGCTCTTTCTTGCCGTGGTCGCGATTGTCCAGATTGTAACGGTGCGCCAGCGTAATCGCGGCGGGACCGATGAACTCCGGATTCAGGCCGAATTGCGGACAGGCGGCGTAGCACAGCCCGCAGTTGATGCAGCCGGAGAACTGATGGTATTTCGCCATCTCTGCCGGGGTCTGTTTGTTCGGGCCTTGGTCCGGCGTGCGGCCGTTGCCGATGATATACGGCTTGATGGCTTCCAGACTTTCGATGAAGTGGGTCATGTCCACTACCAGATCGCGTTCGATCGGGAAGTTACCCAGCGCTTCGATCTTCATGCCGCCGGTGTAGTCGCGCAGGAAGGTTTTACAGGCCAGCTTCGGTACGTTGTTGACCATCATGCCGCAGGAACCGCAAATCGCCATACGGCAGGACCAGCGATAAGACAGGTCCGGCGCCAGGTTGTCCTTGATGTAGCCGAGCGCATCCAGCAGCGAGGTTTCGCGGGTATAGGGCACGTCGTAAGTTTCGACGTGCGGGGCGTTATCCTGCTCCGGGTTATAGCGCATGACTTCCATTTTCAGGGTTTTCATATCAGCCATTCGCTTGCTCCTTCTTGTTTTTCTCCTGAGCTTCCGCTTCGGCGCCATAAACACGTTTCGCCGGCGGCAGCTTGGTGATCTTCACATCGCTGTATTCCAGGCGAGGTGCGCCTTCCGGGTTATAGAACGCCAGCGTGTGCTTCAGGAAATTGACGTCATCACGCTCGGTGCAGCCTTCATCCAGACGCTGATGCGCGCCGCGCGACTCTTTGCGGTTGATGGCGGAGTGCGCCATACATTCGGCAACGTCCAGGCTGTGACCCAGTTCGATGGTATAGAGCAGATCGGTGTTGAACACGCTGGAGCGGTCGGTGATTTTCACGCGTTTGAAGCGTTCTTTCAGCTCCGCCAGTTTGTCGACGGTTTTCTGCATCAGGTCGGTGGTACGGTAGATACCACAGCCTTCTTCCATCGACAGCCCCATTTCGTCGCGGATTTTAGACCAGCTTTCGGTCCCTTCCTGCTTCATCAGTGCGTGCAGGCGTTGTTCCACGTCTTTCGCTTGCGCATCCAGTGCGCTGGCGTTGGCCGGTGCTGCTGACTGCGAACGTTCTACGGCTTTTTCACCGGCTACGCGACCGAACACCACCAATTCTGCCAGCGAGTTGGAGCCGAGACGGTTGGCGCCGTGCAGACCGACGGACGAACATTCGCCGACGGCGAACAGGCCCTGAATACGGGTTTCACACTGCTGGTCGGTTTCGATGCCGCCCATGGTGTAGTGCGCGGTGGGGCGAATCGGAATCGGCTCTTTGACCGGGTCGACGCCGACGTAAGCTTTCGCCAGTTCGCAAATGAACGGCAGACGTTCTTTGAGTTTCTTCTCGCCCAGATGACGCAGGTCGAGGTAGACCACGTCGCCCAATGGGGTGGATACGGTGCGCCCGGCGCGCCATTCGTGCCAGAAAGCTTGCGACACTTTATCGCGCGGCCCCAGCTCCATGTATTTGTTTTTCGGCTCGCCCAGCGGCGTTTCCGGCCCGAGGCCGTAGTCTTGCAGATAGCGGTAGCCGTCTTTGTTGACCATGATGCCGCCTTCGCCACGGCAACCTTCGGTCATCAGGATACCGGAGCCCGGCAGGCCGGTGGGGTGATACTGGACGAATTCCATGTCGCGCAACGGTACGCCGTGGCGGAAGGCCATGCCCATGCCGTCACCGGTGACGATGCCGCCGTTGGTGTTGTAGCGATAGACGCGCCCGGCGCCGCCTGTTGCCATCACGATAGCGTTGGCACGAATCTGAATCAGCGACCCTTCCATCATGTTGATAGCAACGACCCCACGGGCATGCCCGTCATCCACCAGGATGTCCAGTACGAAATGCTCGTCGAAACGCTGAATCTGTGGGTATTTCAGAGAAGTCTGGAACAGGGTGTGCAGCATGTGGAAACCGGTCTTATCCGCAGCAAACCAGGTTCGTTCGATCTTCATTCCGCCGAAACGACGCACGTTGACTGAACCATCCGGCTTACGGCTCCACGGGCAACCCCACTGCTCAAGCTGGGTCATCTCCCGCGGGCACTGCTGCACGAAGTGATCCACCACATCCTGTTCACAAAGCCAGTCGCCACCGGCCACGGTGTCGTGGAAGTGGAAGTCGAAGCTATCATGATCCTGTGTGACCGCCGCCGATCCCCCTTCTGCGGCCACGGTGTGGCTACGCATCGGGTAGACTTTGGAAATCAGCGCAATCTTGAGTTGGGGATTTGCTTGTGCCGCAGCAATCGCGGCCCGTAAACCTGCTCCCCCGGCCCCGATAATGGCCAAATCGGCATTAAAGGTTTGCACTGCATGCCTCCAATTACTTAAGTTAAATAAATTAAATTAAGAAAATAATATGAAATCCAACGTCGTCACTTATTTTCCGTTTTAATTTCCAGGACATTAAATCGAGTGAAAAAATATCTGAACTACCTATAAAGAGAGAGTCAATCACTCTTTTTTTGTATGGGAATGATTATAGCGATTTGAAGATGCCTTAAATTTGATGTGATCCAGTATTTTGCTGTTTTTTAATATCTGCACGGACATATTCCGGAAAACGTGACGGGAAAGGTGATTTATTCATAATTATCACTTTTATTTCTTCAATAATCTCGACAAATCAAATTGAAGAAAATCTCCCGCTGGATAAATTTGTCTGGCCAGAAGGATGCGGGTAGACTGCTCCTCCAGTTTGAGTGTGGAGTGGAAATCATGAGCGAAACGGTCAGTTGGCAGCCTAGCGCCCCTGTCGCCAATCTGTTGAAACGAGCGTCGATAATGAAAGAAATCCGGCGTTTCTTCTCAGATCGCGGCGTGTTGGAGGTGGAAACGCCGGCCATGAGTCAGGCGACGGTAACGGACGTGCATCTGTTTCCATTCCAGACCCGTTTTGTCGGCCCCGGCGTCGCCGATGGTATGCCGCTGTACCTGATGACCAGCCCGGAATATCACATGAAACGCCTGCTGGCGGCAGGCAGCGGGCCGATTTACCAACTGTGCCGCAGTTTTCGCAATGAAGAGTCCGGCCGTTACCATAATCCTGAATTCACCATGCTGGAGTGGTATCGCCCGCACTACGATATGTACCGCCTGATGAACGAAATGGATGACCTGCTGCAACAGGTGCTGGAGTGCGACGGCGCGGAAATGCTGTCTTATCAGCAGGCGTTCCAGCGTCATCTGGAAGTGGACCCGTTGTCGGCGGACAAAGCGCAATTACGTGAAGCGGCGGAAAAAATCGGCGTAGGCGATGTGGCGAACCGGGAAGAGGACCGCGACACGCTGTTGCAGTTGCTGTTCGCGTTTGGCGTGGAGCCGCAAATCGGTCGCGATAAGCCGGCGTTCGTCTATCATTTCCCGGCAACGCAGGCGGCGCTGGCGGAAATCAGCACCGAGGATCACCGGGTGGCGGAGCGATTCGAGGTGTATTACAAAGGCGTCGAGCTGGCCAACGGTTTTTGCGAACTGACCGACGGCAAAGAGCAGCGTCAGCGTTTCGAACAGGATAACCGCAAGCGCGCCGCGCGTGGTTTGCCGGTACAACCGATCGACGAAAACCTGCTGGCAGCATTGGAAGCCGGCATCCCGCCGTGTTCCGGCGTAGCGGTAGGTGTGGATCGTCTGGTGATGCTGGCGCTGAATGCCGAGTCTATCGGCGAAGTGATGGCGTTTACGGTGGATCGCGCCTGACGCCGTTTTTTCATTCTTAATGACTCAGGTTGACAGAAAACCACGGAAGCTATTGCTTGCCGTGGTTTTCTTTATTCAGCGTAATAACAGTTTAAATATCATGAAAACTTATGTGTCATTACAACCCACCCGTAGTGCGGGTGGCGGCGTTGCGCCCGGCTACCTGCACCGAGTCCATCCGCACCTGGAACGGCGGGAACGGCATCACCAGATTGTGTTCGCGGTAGCTTTCCAGAATCAACTGGTGCAGTTCGTGGCGCAACGGCATACGGTGACCCATCTCGGCGGCGAAAATACGCAGTTCGAAAATCTGGATGCCCTGACGCAGATCCACCAAAAACACTTCCGGCGGCGGGTTATCCAACACCAGCGAGCAGCGTTTCACCGCATCCAGCAACAGCGTGGTGACCTCTTGTGAATTGGCGTCGGCAGGCGCCGGAATAGTCAGTACCACACGGGTGACCGAATCAGACAGCGACCAGTTGATGAACTGTTCGGTGATAAAAGCCTTGTTGGGCACGATGATCTCTTTGCGATCCCAGTCGGAGATGGTGGTGGCGCGGGTATTGATGCGCATCACGCTGCCGGTCAGATCGCGAATGGTCACGGTATCGCCGATGCGGATCGGTTTTTCGAACAAAATGATCAGGCCGGAGATGAAGTTGGCGAAGATCTCCTGTAAGCCAAACCCCAGCCCTACGCCGAGCGCCGCCACCAGCCACTGTAATTTCGACCATTCGATACCGATCAACGAGAACCCCATCAGCCCACCCACCAGCATCATCAGGTACTTGCTGATGGTAATAATGGCGTAGCCGGTACCGGGCGACAGCTCAATATGCTGCAACACCGCCAGCTCCAGCAGTGCGGGCAGGTTTCGCACCAACTGCGTGGTGATGACAAACACCAGCAGCGCGATCAGTACCGAGCCGAGGGTAATCGGCTGCACGCTCTCCACGCCTTTCACCGTACTGGTGACATCCCACAGGCTGATGTTTTCCATAAACGCAAACGCAGAATGGATTTCCGACCACAGGGCGATAACCGACACCAGCGCGATCAACGTCAGGATCGATCGCACCAGTTTCAGCGAGCGGGCGCTGATGGCATCCAGATCCACCACCGGCTCTTCCACCACGTCCCCGTTGGTTTCGTGTGACGACGGGTTGGCCTCTTCCTCGCCGCGTGCGCGTTGCGCCAGCATATCCGCCCGGCGCTGTCTGGCGCGGTCAAAAGCGATGCGGCGGCGTTGTATCAGCATCCAACGGCGGATGATGTGGTAAATCACCAGCAGGAAGAACCAGATGGCGACCGAGGTTTCCAATCGTGCCAGCAACGCCTGCGAGGTAGTGAGGTAGCCCAGGCAGGACGCCAGCGCGGCAATCAGCGGAATGCAGATCATCAGATTCCACATCGCGCGGTTCACCGGGTTTTCACCGGATCCTTCTTTATCCAGATACAGCGGAATACCCGCACGTTTCAGGCTGGTAGTCACCAGACTGAGCGCCATACACAGCAAGATAAAACATAGCCGCCCGAGCGTACTAGAAAACTCCCGCTCGTTGAGGTTATCGAAAGTGATCAACGCCATCACCAGCGGCACGATAAAGCCGATGGAGAGGCGGTAGTAGCGCATAGCACGCGCCACCTGCTTCGGCGACCAGCCAAAATGTACGATGAACAGCCCCTGACGATGCGAAAAGGCGGCGCAGACCATCACCACCCACATCAACGGCACCGTGGCGGTGACGCTGTCGCCGATCGCGACGGCGACCGGGTAAGGCCAGGCACTTTGCAGGCCGTAGCCGAGGGCGGCCCACAGCACCGGCAACGGCATGGCCACCATCACCGACCAGAACACGGTACGCAGCGTGAGCATGAAGTAATCGAGCGTCACTTTACCGACCCGGCTGCTGGCGCGCTCAAGAAAGGCGTGGTAATGGCGGCGCGAGCTGATACTCAGCCCAACCAGCAGCAACGCGCCTAACAGCGGCAATAAGGTACCCTGGCTGGTGGCCATCATCAGCATCGCGCCGCTGAGCTGGGTGAGGGTATCCAGCGAGAGCAGGCGCGACAGATCGCGCAACAGGTTCAGTGGGTAAGCAAAACCAATCGGATCGACATCCGCTACCCAGAACAGGTAGCGGTGCGCCGCGTCGCGGATCTCGATCAACGCGTCTTCGAGTTGGTTGCTGGCGACCTTGAGTTTGGTCAGCTCCAGAATCTGGGTATCACAGCCGGAGATCAATGACGTGAGCAGATCACGCTGGGTTCGCAGTTGATCGTTGACGATCTTTTGCTGGGCGCTGGTCAATGGCGCGCCGTTGTCTTGTCGGGCGGGCTCGCTGGTTGCCGGCAGTTTGTTGAGTTGGTCTTCATAATGCAGGCGTTGGGCGCGCAACTGCGCCATGTCGCCGTCTAACTGCTGTGGCTTGGGCATTTCCGGCAGTCGCGCTACCTGCGCGCGCAGGGTTTCACCCAGCGCTGGTGAGGAGCCGAGCCACTGCGCTTGTTCACGCAGCGTGCTCAACGCCTGGCGTACCTGTAGCGTTTGGGCGGCGGTCTGGCGCTGGCGGGCGGCTATTTGATCCATGCGCTGCGCCTGTTGGTTCAGCGCCATGGAAAGATCGCGGTTGGTTTGCAGCAAGCTGGCGACCGCCGCAGGTAGCTGACCTTCCTGCTCCGCCAGTTGCTCGGTTCGTTCCAGTGCTTGTTCCGCCTCGCGCTGACGCAAGGTGTTCAGCGTGCTGCGCAGCAACTGGAGCTGATTATCCAGCCGGTCACGTCGCTTTTTGTAGACATCCGCCTGCAGACGCGACAGTTCCTGACGGTTACTGGCGGAAAGCTGCGCCAGTTCCAGCTCTTCCAGCCGGCTTTTGCGCAACGCGGCTTCGGCCTGCAAGGCGGCCAGTTGCGCCTGAGCGAGTGGTGTCGTGGGGTTGCCCAATGCCTGTATGCGCCGTTCGACGTCGCTCAGCGCGCGGTTGGCTTCAGTTTGTTGCTGCGGCAATTGGGCCAGCGAGTCGCTGATTTCCCGCTGGTGGTCCTGTTCTTGTTGTAACTGGCGAGTTTGCTCCAGTAACTGACTGCTGATCTGGACAATCTGCTGTTCCAGGTCGTTAACCGAGGTGGTTTTAGGCGGCGCGGCGGGTTTCGCGTCTTCCGCCTCCAACTGCTGGCGCAGGTAGCGGGTCAGTTTGGGGAAATCATCGATCGCCCGCTGATACTGGTCGGCCCGCTGGCGGGTCTCCCGGCGTTCATCCAGCAACCGCAACGCCGATTGCAGCTCTTTGACGATGTCGGCTTGCGCCGGGGCGTTCTTGTTGGTTTCGGCTTGCTGGAGATCCTGTTTCAGTTGCGTTTCGTCAGGCAACTGGGCGGCCGGCGACGTGGTTGATAACAGGCATCCCATCAGGAAAATCAGAATCAGACGCACGGCTGGCCTCCTCAGGTGTGGCGATGGGGTCAGGGGGTGGTGTCGGTATCGTCGTTGGCGCTCATGCGTGTCTGAATGTCTTCATCCAGCGCTTCGGCCATCGCTTCACCCATGCGGGTCACGCTCTGGCTAGCCAAACCGGGCATGAACCGTATACGGTCTTTCGCGAACAGATTAATCACCGTAGAGCCGAGTTTGAAACGGCCCATTTCATCGCCTTTTTCCAGAATGACGGCACCTTCGCCTCCCATCGGGTAGGCCCAGCGTTTGATGATGCCTTCACGCGGCGGCGTAACCACGCCAGCCCAAACGGTTTCGATGCTGCCGACGATGGTAGCGCCGACCAGAATCTGCACCATCGGGCCGAATGGCGTATCAAACAGGCAAATCACCCGTTCGTTACGGGCGAACAGGTTCGGCACGTTGGCGGCGGTCAGCGGGTTAACGGAAAACAGGTCGCCCGGTACATAGATCATATCGCGCAAAATACCGTCGCACGGCATGTGCACGCGGTGGTAATCGCGCGGCGAGAGATAAGTCGTGACGAACACGCCGTCGCGAAACAGGTCAGCGAGAATGACATTACCGGCCAACAGCGCTTCCAGCGAATAGTTGTGCTGTTTGGCTTGCAAGACCTGAAGATCGTCAATGGTGCCCAACTGAGAAATAGCGCCGTCGGCAGGGAAAACCAGCCGGTTCGCCAGCGGGTCGACCGGGCGAATTCCCGGTTTCAGCGGGCGTACAAAGAAATCGTTGAAAGTACGATAGGACGCCGTATTCGGTTGCTGCGCTTCCTGCATGTTGACCTTATAGATGCGGGCAAACAGGTCAATCACCAGTTTGGTGAGCATGCCGGCCTGGCGGTCAGCTCCCCAGCCGGCCAGTTGCGTCAGCCAGACCTTCGGGAGCAGATGTTGTAGAGCAATCTTGATTCTGTCCAGCACAGTGAGCCTCGTCGTTTTTTTAAGGGTACGCCGTAAAAAGGGGCGCATTGTAGCGGTGGATACGATAAATGTCAGTTATCCGGAGTTGAAAAGGATTTACGCGTTTTTACCTGCGCCATGCTCTCAAGGATGCGGTGGTAATTGTCGAAACGCTCTGCGGCTATCTCCCCGCGTTCCAGTGCGGCGCGGATAGCGCAGCCGGGATCGGTATCGTGCTTACAGTCGCGGAATTTACAACTGCCCAGGTAGTCGCGGAACTCGACAAAACCGCGCGTTACCTGTTCCGGCTCCAGATGCCACAGGCCGAATTCCCGCACGCCCGGCGAATCGATGACATCGCCGCCGTGGGGGAAGTGATACAAACGTGCAGCGGTGGTGGTGTGCTGGCCGAGTCCGGACGCATCGGACACGTCGTTGACCAGAATTTTGGCGTCGTCAGGATAGAGCAACGCGTTGAGCAAACTCGACTTACCGACGCCGGACTGCCCGGCAAAGATACTGACGCGGCCGGTAAGCGCGGCTTCCAGCTCGGCGACGCCCTGCTGAGTGTGGCTGGATACCATCAGCACCCGATAGTGCAGGTTGCGATAAATATCCATCACCTCTTCTACGAACGCCCGACCTTCGTCATCCAGCAGATCGGTTTTGTTGAGCACGATCAGCGGCTCGACTTCCAGCGTTTCACAGGCCACCAGATAGCGGTCGATAATATTGAGCGATAGCTCCGGCAAGATGGCGGAGACAATCACAATCTGGTCGATGTTAGCGGCGATCGGTTTGATACCGTCATAGTAATCCGGCCGGGTCAACACCGACTGACGTGGGTGTACCGCTTCGACAATACCGCTGATGCCGGCCAGCGTTTCATTACCGGCGCGCCAGACGACCCGGTCACCGGTGACCAGCGAGGGGATGGTACGGCGAAGATTACAGCGGTGCAGTTCGCCATCCGGCGCTTCCACATCGGCATGCATGCCGAAACGGCTGATAATGATGCCTTCCTGCGGTTCGCCTAACTGGTTGTCATCCCACTCGACCTTGCTGTCGGCATGCTTCAGGCGGCGCTGATGGTTGGCGCTGACTCGCCGTTGCTGACCTTTTGACAGTTTCTTTTTACTCACGCAGTCTCTCTTGGTTCGACGCTTATCGCCGGTGGCGATGGAAGCGACTATAATACACGCTATTTTATTTTAATTAACCGCCGCCGGGCCTGTCAGCCTGCCGGTGGAGAAACTTTCAATAGCAATGGCGACACGGGAATAGCGACGATGGTAAATGAAAACAACCTGATCTGGATCGATTTGGAAATGACGGGGCTGGATCCTGAACGGGATCGTATCATCGAGATCGCAACGTTGGTGACCGATGCCAACCTGAACATTCTGGCGGAAGGCCCGACGTTGGCGGTACATCAGTCAGATAGCCAACTGGCGCTGATGGATGAATGGAATGTCCGTACTCATACCGCCAGCGGATTGGTCGAGCGGGTGAAAGCCAGCGCTTATGACGACCGTGCCGCCGAGCTGGAAACGTTGCGTTTTCTGCAACAGTGGGTGCCGGCAGGCAAGTCGCCGATTTGCGGCAACAGCATCGGGCAGGATCGCCGTTTCCTGTTCCGCTACATGCCGGAATTGGAGGCTTACTTCCACTATCGTTATCTGGACGTCAGTACGCTCAAGGAACTGGCGCGCCGCTGGAAACCGGAAATGCTGACGGGCTTTAAGAAGCGTAATACCCATCAGGCGCTGGATGATATCCGTGAATCGGTGGCGGAACTGGCGTACTACCGCGAACACTTTATTCAGTTGTAACGGTTGGTTGTCGCTGTTAGCCGTAACGAGGGTATGAGCCGTTGGCATGACAGTGTAAAAATGTGCCCCGGCCCTCGCTGTTGCGGGGATTTTCAGCGTATTGTTGATTTTGTCGGCACTTGAACACTATTTTTTGTCAGAGGGGTTGCGGGAGAGAAAGTTTCTCGTATAATCCGCTCCCCGTAACGACAGCAAATTTATGCGACGTTACGCCACACCTCTGCGGGAATAGCTCAGTTGGTAGAGCACGACCTTGCCAAGGTCGGGGTCGCGAGTTCGAGTCTCGTTTCCCGCTCCAAATTCAATTGTGCAGACGAATGTCTACACAATGCAGAAAACCACCGAAAGGTGGTTTTTTTGTTTCTGCCGTTCGTTATAGCGAATAACATCAGCCGATTTTTGCTCACTTTTCTCACATAGCTTCATGCTGTTTGTCCCACGTAATAGGTGCGCCAACTCCTTCCTGAAATGCTCTGGCGACAGGCCAGACTGCAGTAAATCTGAGATATGATTATAAATCATAAAAATAATTAATTAATTCCAAATAAGAATATACAAAACGCTTGTTCGTTTTAATGTCTATATATAGTCTTTAAAAGAACGGATGTGGCTTATTTTGTCCAAAATGGAGGATGATGTGAACACTGATACACCCTCATCCATACCGTCAAAAACGTTGCTGGGATGCTTTTTAGACGTAGCGGACAGATACCCGGAACGTATTGCGGTCAAAGATGGCGAAACCAGTACGACTTATCATGTATTGAAGGCGAAGGTTCTCTCTATTGCTGGCGCATTACGAAACCAGGGGGTTGAACCTGGTCATCGCGTGGCGGTGGAATTGACGCCTTCTGTAGATCTGATCACTGCGTTGCTTGCCGTACAATATGCTGGTGCGGCTTATGTCCCTCTGGATAAAAAAGCGCCTCTGGAAAGAAATCGGTTGATTGTGGATGACGCTAAACCGGTTTTGACGATTTCCGATAGCGACATGTCTTCTCTTTATTGCATCGATCACGTATCGATACAGACGCTGAAATCGGCGGCGGCCTCAACCGACTTTGGTGATCACTCCCGGCTTGATAATACGGCTTATATTATCTACACCTCGGGTACGACAGGAAAACCTAAGGGGGTGCCGATTACCCATGGCAACCTGGCGGCTTTATTTTGCGTTACTGAGAGCTTATTTCATTTCAGTAATCAAGATGCAACGCTGCTCTACCACTCTTACGCGTTTGACTTTTCAGTATGGGAAATATGGTCTGTGTTGGGGTATGGCGGGAAATTGGTGATACCCGATGAAGAAATAAAAATAGTTCCTCATGCCCTTGCCGAACTTATTAAAGAAGAAAATATTACCTTACTTAATCAGACACCCACTGCATTCTCAGTGAATGCGGAAAAGCTTTGTCAATTTCAACCGGAGGAACTATCGCTACGTTGTATTATTTTTGGCGGTGAGCGATTGAATTTCCAGACACTAAAAGTTTGGAGCAAACACTTCGGATTACATTCACCCATACTGGTTAATATGTATGGTATTACGGAGACGACGGTTCATGCCAGCTGGCATATTGTCAATGCGGCAGACTTGATGAATCCGGAATCAAACATCGGCTGGGTTTTACCTCATTTTCATTACATGATTCGCCCACTCGGTAATGAGCTCTCGATTGAGAACGGGGGAGAGCTTCTTTTATCCGGTCCACAGGTGACGATCGGTTATCTGAATACAGAAAACGATAATGGCAATAAATTTATATGGCTGGAAACAGAGGGCGTATCCCAAAGGTATTACTGTTCCGGCGATGTCGTAAAACACAACCCCAAAGGGGAGCTCATCTATCTCGGGCGATGTGATGAGCAGGTGAAAATTAATGGGTTCAGAATCGAAACGGGTGAGATCGAATCTGTCCTGGCACAGCTGGAAGAAATTGACGATATCTCTGTGCTGGCGGCAAAGACGGATATACATGGTTATCACCTGATCGGTTTCTTCACGTCTTCATCGGCGCAGGATGAAGAGGAGATAAAAGAGAAGTTGAAGTCTCAGGCCCGGCTCGCTTTACCGGTATATATGCGCCCTCTGCGCTACAGGCGAATCGATGTCATGCCGAAAACGGTAAATGGAAAGATTGATAAGAAATTAATTCTGCATTCAATGGAGTAAACCATGACTGTCAATGACACTTTAAATCTGAAAGAAGATATCCATAAAGAAAAGGCGCTGGCGCAATATTTGCTGTGGCTGGAGGATATTTTAGAGCAGCCAGTTGAACCTGATGATAATTTCCTTGATGCGGGTGGCCATTCGATGATAGCCATTTCATTAAATGAAAAAGTAAAAAAAGAGTTTGGACTGACGCTATCCATGGAGCGGTTATACAACACAACATTAAGAAACGTTTTCTTCTCAGCGAAATAACTCTCTAAAAGAGGATGTGTAAAATGAGTAAGGCACTGCACCTGACAGAAGAACAATTAGATAGCTTTCATCGCAATGGTTATATAGGCCCGTTAACGATTTATTCACCAGATGAAATGAGCGATATCTGGAATAAAGTACGTCGACAATTGCCGGATCGAAGCAATGCCGCTTACCCGGCGGATTCCTACGGCGCGGCCACTAACATTTCTAATTATGACCGTCACCTGGATATCGAGTTGCTGAGTAAACACATAACTAATCCACGTATCGTTGCACCGGTTGCCGATATTCTGGGTCAAGATGTGTTGTGCTGGCGTACAGAGTTTTTCCCGAAATATCCGGGTGATGAAGGGACTGACTGGCATCAGGCCGACACCTTCGCGAATGCCAGCGGTAAGCCTCAGATTCTATGGCCAGGCGAAACAGAAGATCGCTTTGGCAAAGGGACGCTGACCGTCTGGACGGCATTTACCGATGCCACCATTGAAAATGGCTGTCTTGAAATTATGCCCGGCACGCACCTCAAAATGAACTACGACGAAACGAAAGCAATGGCATATCAGACCGAGATTATTAACAGCCGGGCGAAAGAGGGGAAAAAACGGGGATTCTTCGGGTATGACTACCGTGAACTACAGATAGAGCCAGACTGGAAACCAGACGAAAGCAAAGCATTTCCATTGGTCATGAAGGCCGGTCAATGTGTGATCTTTTGGTCCACGCTGATGCACGCCTCTTATCCCAACTCGTCTAAAAAAGATTTCCGTATGGGATTCGCCACGCGCTATGCGCCAAGCATCGTCGATATCTACCCCGATACCGACGTTGTGGAGGAATACGGCGGTAGTATTCCGCTTGATAAGTTTGGGTGCGTGATTGTTTCCGGCCAGAGCCTCAACGCGAGAAACCGTATCGCGTCGAACAATCTGCTTGGTCAACCTTTCACACCCCTGGCTGAAAGCCGGTAAACAGGAGCCTGAAATGATGCAAATTCAACGCTATCTGGATGATACCTACTGTTTTTCTGCTACCAGCGAGGTCATCGCTACCGGCACTGACTCGTATGGGTCATGGCTGGCTCTGCGGGAGAACATCTTTCACCCACAAGGCGGGGGGCAACCCGCCGATACCGGGTGGATTAATGATATTCCCGTTAGCATCCGTAAAGATGAGTCTGGTTTGGTGGTCGTCTATCCCCAATCTTCACTCGAGTTTGACGTGGAAACGCGGTTGCAGTGTCGGTTGTCGGCACCGGAACGTATGCGACATGCCGCATTGCATACCGCCGGGCATTTGCTGAATTGGGAAATGCGCCGGTATGGATGGCGGGCGACGTCCGGGCATCATTTCCCGGGAGAATCTCGAGTTGTCTTTTCTCCGATGGGGTCCAGCGCGGTATTGGTGGATCGTTTGCCGCTCCAGGATATAGCTGCGGGCATCAGTTTACGTTTGCTTGCGGGGGGAGAGGTCAAAACATGGCGGGAAGGAGAGAACCGCTACTCCCTGATACCCGATACGGAAGCGATGCCCTGTGCGGGGACGCATGTGAATGACATCAGTCAAATTATTAATTTTTCAATAAAATCAGCCAAATTTAAGAAAGATCAACTGCGAATCAGCTATGACGCAGAACATTCGGCCCAGAGGAATGATTAATGTCTAATGAGACGACGCTGTACCTTTCTCGTTCACGGCTGTATCTGGTGGATTTAGGATTACTGACCGTCGCCTTGTCGTGGGGGGCGAGTTATTCATTGATGCAGATGATCATCCATGCCGGCGTGGCGGTTCCTCTGTTTCTGATGTTGCGTTTTGCGTTGGCGGTTCCCTTTATGTTCCTGGGCACCCGAATTCGCCTGCGTGATTTTACACGTGGCGAAGTCCTGAATGGGGTAATTTTCGGTGCGTTGCTCTATGCCATTTTGACGCTCGAAACCCTGGGCGTGAAATACACAACAGCGGCGAATGCCGGCTTTCTGATCGCGCTATCCGTGGTGTTGGTGCCTTTTTATGAGCGTGTTCTGGGCAAACGGCGGCAGAGCAAACTCATCTATGTAACCTGTGTTCTTTCACTGGCCGGCGGCGGTTTGATCAGTTTTTCTCATAGCGGGCCCATAGGCTTTAATTTTGGCGACTGGCTGGTGCTGCTGGCGGCATTAATTCGCGGATTCCAAATCTTCATGTTTGGCCAGCAGACAGCGGGTAAATCCTATTCGCTTATCAATATTACACTGGTCGAGTTGCTCACGGTTGCTGCGCTTGGCCTGCTATTTATTTGCGTTTCCGACCCGGCATCCATGCAGGCTATTCCGGCTATTCCCCTTGATGTGTGGGGCTATATTCTCTTTTTAAGCTTGTTGGCGACGGCATTTGCCTTTCTGATGCAACTTTATGCGGCAAAACTGACCAGCCCGACACGGGTTGGGCTCATTTTATCGATGGAACCCGCTTTTGCCGCCGGTTTTGCCGTCACGCTCATGGGCGAGGTGATTGGCATTTGGCAGGGCATCGGTGGAGCGATCATTGTCTCGGCGGCATTGGCTGGGCGTATGCTTGAGGGGAAGCGCTATGAATGAGCCCCCGTCTCACATGGTATTGTTTCATCATGCCGGTGGTAACGCCTCATCGATGCAGACGATAGCCCGGCGCTTTTCCTCTGCCTTTTCTACCATGCTGATGGAGATGCCGGGGCGTGGCCGACGCCGACAGGAAGCACTGATGTATGATGTGAGCGCCATCGTAGACGACTTTGCCGCGCGTATCCCTGAGCAGGGCCGGCTTATTCTGGTTGGGCATAGTCTGGGGGCTTATATGGCCTATCTGCTGGCCGGGCATTGTCGACGTATAACACCAGAAAGAGACATCGTACTGGTGGTGATGTCTAACGATCCCATCCATTGCCGCAGACGCTTCCCGTGGCGGGAGTTGAACCCGGAGTCACAACAAGCGATCTGGCATTTTGCAACCCGACTGGGAGAGCTGCCTGATTGGTTAACGCAGGATGATGTACTACGCCAACAGTTTATTCAGGTGCTGGCCGCCGATTTAGCTGTTGCCAATTCTATTCGTACCGAAGATACGGAGCCGCTGAACGGCGTGCCGGTATTATTGCTCTATGGAGAAGATGACCCGTATCTGCCCGATGCTCCCGCCCGCTGGTGCGAATGTACCAGCGGTATATACCGAATGGAGAGCGTGCCGGGTGGGCATTTTATTCAATCCGGGTCAGATGTCGGCGACATTATTTTCCGCTTTATTTCAGATGTCGACATGGAATAATAATGTATTAATGAATGGGTGTGCTATTGCACAGCGGGGCTTCTGTGCCCCGTTTGATTAAACCTGAATGGAATTGGACATCACGACTGTCGCACTGACGGCATGGTCAGTACAGATATATGAGTGAAAGATACTGCCAGAGAAACAATAAAAATCACCGGTCTTAAGTACGATGCTTTCGTCATCGGCAAGTTTAAGCGTGAGTGAACCAGAATGCACCAGAATATGCTCATGGGTTCCCGATGCGTGCGGAGGGCTATTGATAATAACGCCAGGATTCATTTGCAAATGCCATATTTCTGAAATATTACCCAAACCGATGCGAAATTTCATCTTTTGGGAATACTCTCCTTGCATAGGCGTATTTCTTTCCATGTAAGGATAGGTGCTGGTGTTAACTGCGAGTAAGTCGCTTAAAGGAACACGTAAAGCACCGGCAATGGCGTCTAAGGTATCGACACGTGGGTTTGAGTTACCCGATTCCAGTTTGGATAATGCGGCTTTCGACACGCCTGATAACCTGGAAAGATCATTAAGCGAGATATTTCTGGTCATTCTTAATTGTTTGATTTTATTTCCAATATTAATGGATGTTGTCTCTGCTTCATGGTGGGGGTGGGAGGTGTTCATCAACAAACCAAATACGTTATCAGACAAGGAACCCAGTTTAGCAGATCCCGATAAAAAGGTGACGGTTTTGTTGAGACGGCGAATTAGGTTGCGATGCCGATCTCAGAATAATACTCGCTCAGCGGTGATGACGCTTCATTGAAGGAATATCAGTATGAGTTATGAATACCTGAAAGTGATCTTGTATATCGCATTATTTTTGATTATACCCGGGCCGACTAACACATTACTTCTTTGTGCCAGTTATACCCAAGGAGTTATTAAAAGCGCCAGACTTGTTCTATCCGAGTGGGCCGGATACTTATTGGCGGTAACAGCATGGGGGTTATTATTTACCTATCTGGTACGGTACGGCGGTTTAATGCTGGGTGTGATTAAACTGCTTTCGGCTTTTTATGTCATTTATCTGGCGGTGAAAGTCTGGCGGTTCTCATTTCATCAAATAAATGGAACTATAACATCGGGTACGGTGTTTATCACGACATTGCTCAATCCTAAGGCATTTTTATTTGCCGACTCTATTATTCCACCCTCTGCCTTCATTTATCAGGCGAGCTATATTCACGCGATGGTGAGCTTGTTATTAGCCTTATTCCCTGTTTCTTTTATATGGCTCTATTTCGGCACGCTGATGCGTCTTAGCAATACATCACAGCGTAGGGTAAAACCGATGCTGTTCTACCGCGGTGCGTCGCTCATCATCTCGCTTTTTGCCGCGTCGATGTTTTATCAATCGGCGTCAATGATATTGTAATGAAACATGCGAGTTGTCTGAACGCGGCACGGGAACCGTTATTGCCGTGCCAGCCCGTCACTGTGTCATCTTCAATCACTTGCCGGTTGATGTGCCATCATTGGGCGTTGTTGTCACTGAGCGCTGTTATCACTGACCATGACCACAAATTCCGCAATCGGGTACTGGACTTACATCGCCTTTCCGCCGTTGCTGGTCTACTATAATTGCAAAAATAAGCATAGTTAATCGGTGGAAATTCAGATGGTTGGTCTTTATACCTTCTGATTTTGCACACACCTTCGCGCAATCAAGGCAGGTTAGTGTGAACAATTTCAATCACTCCGTTTTCTGTCGGGCTCTGGGGCTGCTGACGTTTTGCGTCTGGGTTTATCACGCACAGGCGCAGGCTGACGACCCGTTATTGATTAATCCGACTCATCCTGGTCAGTTGACGGCATCGTCGGACAATCAGGCGCGTGGGATATTGGTAGCGGTGGAGCAGGCGACGATTTCCAGTGATCTGGCCGGGCGTATCGTAGAAATGCCGTTCCGGGAAGGGGAGTCGTTCAAAAAAGGTGACCTGTTGGCGCGTTTTGACTGCAGCATCTATCAGGCGCAGTTAGCGGCTTCGCAGGCGGCGATGCGGGCAGCGCAGGCGGAGCTGGATCAGAATCAGCAACTGGCGCAGTTGAAATCGGTGGGTAAGCATGCCGTGTCTTTGTCTGCCGCGCGTCTGGCGCAGGCACAGGCGGAAAGCCAGGTCTATCAGATTCAGGTTAACCGTTGCCGTATTGCGGCGCCGTTTGACGGGCAGGTGGTCAGGCGGCGTGCACAAGCGTATGAAAGCGTAGCGCCAGGGGCGCCGGTGCTGGATATCGTCAACAATCGCCATCTGGAAATTAACCTACTGGTGCCATCCCGTTGGTTGACCATACTCAAGTCCGGTCTGGTCTTCACGTTTACGCCGGATGAAACCGGCACGCCGTTACAAGCCCGTGTTTCCCGTCTGGGGGCGCGTATCGACGAAAGCAGCCAGACCCTCGGTCTGACCGGTGTTATCGAAACCAAAGACGCCGCGCTGATGGCCGGTATGAGCGGTACGGCCCATTTCCCGGAGAAACCGTGAGTACTACGCCCCCTGTTGCCGGCGAGCGTATCTTCGCCCGTTTTTTAGACATTGAGCGTCAGGCGCGTTCGGCAGATACCGCCGAAGCACTGGCGTATTGCATCGTCAACGACAGCCAGACGCTGTTCGGTTTCCGTCATGCCGCCTTGGTGATTAATGGGACGGTACGGGCGGTGACCGGCGTCACCCAGCCGGCTCCCCATGCTCCTTTTGTGGCGTTTATCGAACGGGCCTGTGTGCAGTTGCAGCGTGCTCAACAGCATGAGCAGTGCGCGGTGGTGGATGCGGCATGGCTGGATCAACAAAGCCGCAATGACTGGCTAGCGTTATCGGCGCCTGAAGTGCTGTGGGCACCGTTGAAAGATAGGCAAGGACGTCTGTTCGGCGGCATCTGGTATGCCCGTGAACAGCCCTGGCAGCCCGCCGAGCAATTACTGGTGGAACAACTGGCGCATACGTTCAGCCATGCCTGGCTGGCGCTGGAGCCGCAACCGGTCTGGCGGCGCACGCGCCGACGCTGGAAACTGGCTGTCCCGCTGCTGGTGGTCGTTGGGTGCCTGTTTATTCCGGTGCGACAGTCGGTGCTGGCGCCGGCCGAGGTGATTCCGCTCAACGGGCGTGTAGTGGCGGCACCGTTGGACGGCGTGATTCAGGCGTTTGCCGTTCAGCCGAATCAGGGGGTACGCAAGGGAGACCTGCTGGTGCGTATCGACGATACCACGCTGAAAGCCCAGGCGGATGTGGCTGAAAGGTCGTTGAACGTGGCGGAGGCGGAGTACCGCGCCAGCTCGCAACGTGCCTTTCAGGATGCCGATTCCAAGGCCAGGCTGGATTTTCTTGCCGCGCAGGTGGCGCAGAAGCGTGCCGAGCGCGATTATGCCAACGCTTTGCTGAGCCGTACCGAGATTCGGGCGGAGCGGGATGGCATTGCGGTGTTTGCCGATGCCGAACGCTGGACCGGAAAACCGGTCCGTACCGGCGAACGACTGATGGATCTGGCTGATCCGGCTTCCGTGTCGCTGCGTATCGAGCTGGATGTCGGCGATGCGATTCGGCTGGAGCCGGATGCGCCGATCACCTTGTTTCTTGATAGCGACCCGATAACGCCGCATGGCGCGCTGCTGGATCGTATTGCGTATGAATCGGAACAAACCCCGGCGGGCAATCTGGCCTATCGGCTGGATGCCCGTTTTAACGGCGAACCGCCGCGCATCGGGCTGCGTGGTACGGCGAAAATCTCGGGTGAATACGTGCCGCTGGCGGTGTATCTGTTCCGACGGCCGCTCGCCGTGTTACGTCAGTCGGTTGGATTATGACCAATGGCGGAACGGGGCATTTTTTGCCCGCACTGAGAACGGATCTGCAACTGGTGGAGTCGGCGACCGGCCTCGACGGTGCGCCGCAATGGTTGCTGGCCGACCCGGTTACCGGACGCTATTTCACGCTGACGCCTTCGGCGATTCGCCTGTTACGCCACTGGTCGCTGCGTCATCCGCAATCGGTGCTGGAGGCGGCTAACCGTGAGCCGGGTCTGCCGTTGCAGGGCCGCGAGTTGGAGCAGTTATTGCGGTTTCTGCGCAATCACGATCTGATAGCCGCCAGCGACCCGGTGCAACGACAAGGGTATGCCATCAAGGCGGCGGCATTGCGTGTCAGCCTGTGGAAAACCCTGCTACACCAGTATCTGTTTTTTCGCATTCCGCTATGGCGACCGGACCCATTGCTCAACCGTTGCTGGCCCTGGCTGCAACGTTACGGCCTGCTATTCCTACGGCTGGCGTTACCGTTAATACTGCTGTTGGGGGGCTTTCTGGTGAGCCGTGACTGGGTGCGCTATACCCACTCGTTTCCTCACCTGTTCAGCCTGCAAGGAATGGCGGCTTTCGGCATCGCACTGGTCTTCGCCAAATTTATCCACGAACTGGGGCATGCTTTTATGGCTAAGCGTGCCGGTTGCCGGGTGCAGACCATGGGCGTGGCGTTTATCGTGCTGTTCCCGTTGTTTTATACCGATGTCAGCGATGCCTGGAAACTGAAGGATCAGCGCGCCCGGTTATTGGTAAGCGCCGGCGGTATTCTGGCGGAACTGATGCTGGCTTGCGTTGCGTTACTGGCCTGGGCGCTGTTGCCTGATGGCCCGGTGCGTACCGCCGCCTTCATGCTCTCCAGCGCCACCTGGATAACGACGCTGGTGGTTAACCTCAACCCTCTGATGCGTTTTGACGGGTACTTTTTACTGAGCGATTTCTGGCGGGTGGAAAACCTGCAGGAACGCGCGTATGCCCTGTGCCGATGGCGGCTGCGCGAGGTGTTGTTTGGTTATGGTCATCCGGCACCGCAGACCTGGTCGCCGCCGATGCGGCGCAAGCTGTTGATATGGGGTTATGCCTCATGGGTATGGCGCTTTTTTCTGTTTTTCGGTATTGCGCTGATGGTGTATCACTTTTTCATTAAGGTGGTCGGCATTGTGCTGATGTCGGTGGAAATTGGCTGGTTCATCGCGTTGCCGATCGTTAAGGAGGCCCGTATCTGGTGGTCCATGCGTAAAATTGCTCATCCCGTCAGCCTGTTGCGTTCGGGGCTGATGTTGGCGGCGGTACTGGTGTTGCTGCTGTTTCCCTGGCGCGGCAGCATCCGTATTCCCGCCGTACTGGAAGCGGAAAACGTCAGTGCGCTGTATGCGCCGATTCCTGCACAGGTAAAAGCGTTATACGTCGCCGACGGCCAGCAGGTGCAAGCCGGTGAGAAACTGCTGGAGCTGACATCGTCCGATTTGGACTACCGCATCAATATCGAACGTCAGCAGATTGCCGTTTTGCAACAGCAACGGCAGCGGGGAGCCGGGCGTCAGGAAACCGCCGGCGAAACCCAGGTACTTGACCGTCAACTGGCGGAATCGTTGGCTCGCTATCGGGGGCTGGATGCGCAACGCCAGCGGTTGTCTCTCACCGCGCCGCAAGCGGGGCAGGTGAGAGATATGGCGCGGGATATGACGGAAGGTCGCTGGCTGACCACCGACATGCCCTTGTTACGCGTTGTTGAGCAAGGCGCCGGGAAAGTGCAGGGGTATTTGCCCGAAGACTCCCTGACGCGCGCAAAAGCGGGCATGACGGGCGCTTTTATCGCCGATGATCCGGCTTATCCCCGTCTGGCGGTACAACTGAAAGACATTGCGCCCACCGGCACCGCCTGGTTACAGCAGGAAATGCTGGCGTCCGATCGCCACGGCCCGATCGCCGTGCGTCGCGACAGGGATCATAACCCTCAGCCCGTCCAGGCGCAGTACCGTGTGCGTTTCGCGGTTCAGCAGGGGCAGTTCCCGCCGCCGCAACAGCCGTTACGAGGCAGCGTGATGCTGGAAGGCGAAACGGAATCCATTCTTGGCGCGGTATGGCGTCGAATTGCCGCGCTCGGGATCCGGGAAAGCGGATTTTGATGTGGCTAATGCGATTTTTTAATGACGATAAAACGCGTCATATAATTAATTTTACTGAATTGTTGTTTGTGTGATGGTTCGGGAAATAATTTTATTCAGCCGGCGGACAATCTCTCCTGCTTCAACTATGTTTTTATTGTGATTGATAAAATATATTTTGTTTCAATTTGAAACTATTTCATATTCTATGTATTTCTCCAGTATTTTTGGGGTCATACCAATAATCATCCAATAAATCGCATAGATAACACTTTTACGATGGTGAGGAGAGATATCCATGATGCATGCTAAGAAGGTTTTTACCCAAACAGCGATAACTGTAGCCATGGTTGGAGGTATTTTATGGCCTCAGATTGCTTCAGCCTGTGGTTCGGAAGAATACATTGGCTCTGTCTGTTATACCGCAGCGCAATTTTGTCCTTCCGGTTTTGTTCCGGCGGATGGACGTGCACTGACTATTCAGCAAAATAGCGCGCTTTATTCCTTATTAAGCACCACCTACGGTGGTGATGGCAAAACAACGTTTAACGTGCCTGACTTACGTGGCCGTTTTCCTCTTGGTCAAGGTTCTGGTAGCGCCGACTCCAATAATATAGGGGCAAAAGCCGGTAAGGCCTCCGTGACATTATCGAACAACCAGATTGCGCCGCATATCCATCCAGCCACCTTTACACCCGGTGGGTCGTCAGTTGATGTTACGGTTCCGGCACAGCCGAGCACCTTAAGTGTGGCAGCCTCACTACCGCTTGTCACGACCGCCAGCGGTACGGCGACGACAACCCCCGTACCGACAGGAACCAGTAACTATCTTGGTGCCCTGACGGCCAAAGCGATTAATGGCTTATCAAGTTATAACGTCAGTTTTACCGGATTGTTCTCACAGACGAAACCGAGTCCGGTAACGGCATCAGCCCCTGTCGACACCACCGTGTCGGGTTCGGCGGGAACCGCTGCTTTCACGTTTAAAGTGCCGACCGGCGGGTCTGTTAGCGTGCAGCCTAATCTTCCTGCGGCAGCGCCTGTGGATATTCGGCCGCAGTCA
The DNA here is from genome assembly GCF_000406105.1 of Dickeya chrysanthemi NCPPB 402. NCBI lineage: Bacteria > Pseudomonadati > Pseudomonadota > Gammaproteobacteria > Enterobacterales > Pectobacteriaceae > Dickeya > Dickeya chrysanthemi. The sequence continues at coordinate 451,426 of NZ_CM001974.1, forward strand.
CTGACCTTGTTGCCGTGTATTGCTGTATTGGGGCTCTATCCACCAAGAGATTGAGTCTGATGTATCTGGCAAGGTTGCCTGGCTTCCTTGCCGGATTATTCGAGCCGGTAAAGGTAAACGTGCGTATAAACCGGTTAATCAGGCTGAATGTATCTGTCGTTAATTACCGATAAACATCGGAGTTTTTTATGCTGTGGCGTCAATTTTTTAAAAAGCAGGCTAGCCAACCAACCGCTGTCGCTGAAACGGCTGTACAACCTTTTGTCTGCGGTTATGTACTGGAAGCCCGTATGCTGTTTGACGGCGCAATTGCAGCCACAGTCGAGCAGACGACAGAGACACACACTACCGAGACCCAAACGGCCAGCACGGCTACCCACACGACGTCGACTGAGACGGCATCCCAGTCTGATAACAGTAGTCATGCAGGCCAGGATGCCAATCAGAGTGTAGCCGCCAAGAGTACCTCAACTGACGGTAATTCAACTGACAATCACTCAACGACGAGTACCGCTGCAGATAGCAGTGATGTTGCGGCAGCAACCGTACACAAAGAAGCGGTGTTTATCGATACCTCGGTGGCCGGTTATCAGACGCTGGCTGCCAACGTTCCGGCCGGGATGGAAGTGGTATTGCTGGACGGCAGCAAAGATGGTTTGACGCAGATGGCCGTATGGGCGCAAACGCACAGCGGTTACGACGCCATTCATGTACTCAGTCATGGCAGTGAGGGAACCGCACAACTCGGTACCCTGACGCTAAACAGCGCCACCGCTCTTGCCCGTGCCAATGATCTGGCGACGCTCGGTGCAGCTCTGAATGCCGATGGTGATTTCCTGCTATATGGCTGTGATGTGGCGCAGGCGTCCGGGCAACAGTTTGCTTCTCTGCTGGCGCAGTTGACCTCGGCAGACGTGGCGGCGTCAACCAATCCTACAGGGGCATCGGCGCTCGGTGGTGATTGGGTAACAGAATTTCATACCGGAGAGATTGGCGTACAGGATTTGGTTATCAGCAGTTATACCAATCTGTTGTCGGTGAATAGCACCTCGGTCACGGTGACCGCGCTTAATGATCCGAACACGGAGTACTATCCCTCGACGTCGGTAGGTAGCAGTGTTGAATTTGATAACAATGGCAATCCTATTGATATCGACCCGACGAATAACACGATTACGATTACTTATAGCAGTGGCGCATCGCTGGACACAGGGTTTGACCTGGTGTTTCAGGGCGGCAGTCTCGACCATTTTACCGGTATTAACAAGACCTCCAGTTCAGGGGTAAACACCAACGATGTGACCGCTACCGTTTCCGGTAAAACCATCCATATTGATGTAGGGAACGGCGGGTTTACTAATGGGACAATAGTCTTCACGTTCACATCGGTCAATGTATCGACGGATACCGCGCCCACGGTTACCGGTAGCGCGACCAATCCTACCTACACGGAAAATGGCTCTGGCGTTAGCCTGTTTTCAGGTGTGACGGCTTCTACCAATGACAGCGGGCAGACGTTTAGCGGTGTGGTTTTTACCGTCAGCAATGTGGCCGACAGCACGGAATACCTGACGATTAACGGGGTGGATGTTGCACTCACCAACGGTAATAGCCTCTCTCTGGGCAGTGGTTACGGCACCGCCAGCGTCAGCAAGAGTGGCGGCACGGCAACGGTGACCTTATCTGGCGCGGTTATGAGTGACGCCAGTATGAACACGTTATTGTCGGGTATGACTTACCGCAATAGCAGTGAAAACCCTTCCGTCACCTCGCGCACGGTGACGCTCAGCCAGCTAACCGATAACGGCAGTACCAATAACACGACTTCGCCCAGTCTCAGTAGTCAGGTGACGGTTCATGCCGTCAATGATGCCCCAACGGATATCTCGCTCACGTCAAGTAGCATCGGGCAATCGTTGGGCAGCAATGGCACGGTCGGCACGCTCAGTGCGACGGATGTCGATTCCAATTCCTTTACCTATACGCTGGTATCCGGCACCGGCAGCACCGATAACAGTTTGTTTTCGATTACCGGCAACACGCTGAAAGTGAATAACGCCGCCACGATGACGGCCGGCACCTATTCTGTGCGGATACAGGTGAGTGACGGTACCGACACCTATCAAAAAGTCTTTTCAGTCACGGTAAGTGATGATGTCAGGCCGACATTTGACGTAGCGCCTGCGGCGACCAACATCAGCGCGAGCGGTTTTGACCTTTCCGCCAGCATAGATGAAGCGGGTACGATTTATTACGTGATTGTCGCTGACGGGGCTTCAGCACCCAGCGTGAGTCAGATTATCGCCGGGCAGAATGCCTCAGGGGCGACGGCAGTCGGTTCCGGCAGCCATGTCGTCGGCAGCGCACCCTATACCTATTCCTTTAGTGTCACGGGATTAAACGGTGCAAGTAGCTACGACGTGTATGTGGTGGCAAAAGACAGCGCCAACAACCAGATACTCAGTGCAACCAAGGTCGATGTCACCACATCGTCCAACACTGCCCCCGTATTCAGCAACCTTAACGGCGGCGCGACCTATACCGAAAATGGCAGCGCGGTGGTGATGGATAATAATGTCACCGTCGCCGATACCGAACTCGGCGCGCTTAACAGCGGACAGGGCAACTATAACGGCGCGTCGATCACCATCGCCCGCAATGGTGGGGCCAGCAGTAACGATACCTTCGGCAATAGCGGGCTGTTGGGGTCGCTGACGCAAGGGCAAAACTTCACGTACAACGGTACTGCCGTGGGCAGCGTCACGACCAATTCGGGCGGTACGCTGACGCTGACGTTTAACAGCAATGCCACCTCGGCGATGGTCGATGCCGTGCTGCAATCCCTGACCTATGCCAACAGTTCTGACGATCCACCGGCCAGCGCCACCCTGAACTGGACCTTTAACGACGGCTCGCTCAACAGTAGCGGCAGCAATCAGGCGGTACTGAGCATCACGCCGGTCAATGATGCGCCGGTCATCAGCAACACGTCGGTCAGCAAAACCTTCAATGAGGATAGTGCGCAGACTTTCAGCGCCGCGGATTTCGGTTTCAGCGATGTGGACAGCGGCGACACGCTGCAATCTATCACCATCGTCACCGCGCCGACCGCCGGCGAGCTGTTTATTGACGCCAACAGCGACGGTGTGCGCGGCGTCGGCGATACGTTGCTTGGCGACGGGGCGGTGGTCGGTTCGGCCAACATCGGCAAACTGACCTTCCGCCCGGCGGCGAATGCCAACGGCGCGGGTTATGCCACCTTCAACTGGACGGTCAACGACGGCACGGCGTCGTCCGCAAATATGGGGACGATGACCCTCAACGTGACGGCGGTTAACGACGCGCCGGTCATCAGCAATACATCGGTCAACAAAACCTTCAATGAGGATAGCGCCCAAACCTTCAGCGCCGCGGATTTCGGTTTCAGTGACGTAGACAGCGGCAATACGCTGCAATCCATCACCATCGTCATCGCGCCGACGGCGGGCGAGCTGTTTATTGACGCCAACAGCGACGGTGTGCGCGGCGTCGGCGATACGTTGCTTGGCGACGGGGCGGTGGTCAGCGCGGCCAACATCGGCAAACTGACCTTCCGCCCGGCGGCGAATGCCAACGGCGCGGGTTATGCCACCTTCAACTGGACGGTCAGCGACGGCACCGCCTCCTCCGCTAATACCGGCACCATGACGCTGAATGTCACCGCGGTTAACGATGCGCCTACCTTGTCAAACGGCACGACCGTAACGTTGACATCGACGACAGAAGACGTGACGTCGTCCGCCACCACGGTATCGTCGTTGCTCAGCAACGCGGGCTATGGCGATGTCGACAGCGGAGCATCCAGCGGCATCGCTATTACCACGACGGCAGGGAACGGCGGCTGGCAATACTCCACCGACAGCGGGGCCAACTGGTTTTCTATCGGGACGGTCTCCGGCTCATCGGCACTGTTGCTGAGCTCGACGGCACAGGTTCGCTATGTGCCGGACAGCGCCAATGGCGAAACCGCAACACTGGGTTTCAGAGCCTGGGATCAAACCAGCGGTACCGCCACGGCGGGTGCCAGCAAGGGCCTGGCGGATACCTCGACTACTGGCGGCAGCAGTGCGTTTTCGACCAACAGCGCACAAGCGTCGCTGGTGGTAACCAGCGTGAATGATGCGCCCACTGTGGGAAGTTCGGTCAGTACCCAAAGCGCCACCAAAGATACGGCGTTCAGTTTCACCGTGCCTGGCGGTGCTTTTGTCGATGTGGATACCGGCGACACGCTGACGCTGAGCGCGACACAGTCGGATGGCTCGGCGCTGCCGGGCTGGCTGAGTTTTAACCCGTCAACCCGCACCTTCTCGGGTACACCGGGTAACGGCGATGTGGGCAACCTGACCATCCGGGTGACGGCGACCGACGGCAGCAACGCCTCGGTCAGTACCACGTTCGGGCTGACAGTCAACAACAGTAATCTTCCGCCGGTCGTTTCCGTACCGGTAGCGGACCAGGCTATTGCACAGAACGGCGGTTTCAGTTTTACCGTACCGGCCGGCACCTTTACCGATCCGGATACCGGCGACACGCTGACGCTGAGCGCGACACAGTCGGATGGCTCGGCGCTGCCGGGCTGGCTGAGCTTTAACCCGGCAACCCGCACCTTCTCGGGCACGCCGGGCAGCAACGATGTGGGTAACCTGACCATCCGGGTGACGGCGACCGACGGCAGCAACGCCTCGGTCAGTACTACCTTCGGGTTGAACGTCACCAACGTCAACGATGCGCCGGTGGTATCCGGTTCACTGGCTGCGCAGACGGTGGCGCAGAACGGTAACTTTAGCCTGACCGTGCCGGGCGGCATTTTCACCGATCCGGATACCGGCGACACGCTGACGCTGAGCGCGACACAGTCGGATGGCTCGGCACTGCCGGGTTGGCTGAGTTTCAACCCGTCAACCCGCACCTTCTCGGGCACGCCGGGCAACGGCGATGTGGGCAACCTGACTATTCGGGTGACGGCGACCGACGGCGGCAACGCGTCGGTCAGTACTACCTTCGGGTTGGTCGTGGCCGCCGGTACGGTGGACGGCGGCGATCCGGAATTCAGGATCAATGGCGGCACGAGCGTGCAGCCGACGGCTACGCCCGTGCCGGTTGTGACGGTGGCGCCGGCGGCACCGGTGACGTTAGGGGCGTTGTTCTCATCTACGTCGCTTGGCGCGATGAATACTGGCGCCACCGCAGATAACGCAACGGCGGCGTCAACCATCTTTCAGGCTGCCCAACGTGCGCCACAAGTCAATAATGGCGCACCGGTCAGCCAGATAGCCGGCGCTTTTGTACAGGGTGCCGTTTCCGGCGGCGCCACTCTGTTTGAAAGTTCGCTGGGGTCATTCCCCAGCTTTAACACTGGCGGTGCGTTGGGCGGCAGTTCTTCACTGGCGGGGCTGTTTTCGGGCATCACTCTGCCTTCTTTGTCGCCGATGGCGGTGTTCTCCGGCGGCAGTTGGCGCGACATCAACGCTAACGGTGCGAATACGAATACCGGCCGGTTAACTACCAGCCGGTTAACTACCGGCCTGGGAGCGATGCAATTCGCCCCGGATCTGGAACAGCAGCTACAACATCTTGGGGATGATACACAGCAGCGGTTGGCGGCGATGGAGCAGGCGTTGAATGATATCGGCCAGATCACCCGCGATAGACAACAAGGGTAAACAGAGCCTCGGGGAACGGTGTTTATGACAATAACAACAAGGGTCAGGAGTGGAATCGTGTTAAAGGGTCGGAAACTGTTCAGTCTCAGCCTGATTGTGGTGGCAATGAGTGGTTGTGCCGTTACCAGCCAGCCAATATCGAAACAGCAAAGCGAGCAGCGTCTTCAGCAAGATAAAGTCGCCATGTTCAGCCAGCAGGAGCCGGTGACGGCGCCGATTACGCTGTACGATGCGATGGCGCGAGCACTCAAATACAACCTGGAAGCCCGGCTTAAAGTGATGGAGCAGGCGTTGTCGCAACAGCAACTGGAGCTGGCGCGCTATGACATGCTGCCCCAGATGGCGATGTCGGCAGGCTATGTCGGGCGCAGCAACACCAGCGCGTCCAGCAGCCGCAGTATTCAAACCGGCAGACAATCACTGGAGCCCTCTACCTCGCTGGATCAAAACCGTGACGTTGCCGACCTGACGATGGTCTGGAACGTGCTGGATTTCGGCGTCAGCTATGTCAGCGCTAAGCAAAAAGCCGACCAGCGCTGGATAGCCGATGAACGCAAGCGCAAGGTCGTCCACACCATCATTCAGGATGTGCGCTCGGCGTACTGGCGGGCGGTGGCGGCGGAGCGTCTGCTGGGGCGGATTGATAGCCTGATTGACCGGGTGAATCAGGCGCGTGAAGCCAGCGAACACATGAGTAAACAGCAGGTGGGCGATCCAGTCGAAGCGCTGAGTTATCGCCGCGCGTTGATTGATGCGGTGCGCCAGTTGGAAGAGCAGCGCCGGGCGCTATCGCTGGCGAAGACCGAACTGGCGACCTTGATGAACCTGCCGTTGGATACCCCCTATACGCTGGCCCTGCCGGACAGCCGCGAGATGGCGGTGCCGCAGCTAAACGTCGATTTCGGTACGCTGGAGCAAACGGCATTGCTCAGCCGTCCGGAACTGAAGGAACAGGATTATCAGGTACGCATCCACGCTGCGGAAACCCGCAAGTCATTGCTGCGTATGTTGCCGGGGCTGGAGGTGAGCGCAGGCGGCCATTACGACAGCAACTCCTTCATGGCGAATCAAAGTTGGGCGGATGTCGGCGTCAAAGTGACCTGGAACCTGTTCAACCTGTTGTCAGGGCCGACGGCGTATAAAACCGCGCAAGTGAATGAAAGCGTATCGGAAGTACAACGTCAGGCGATGTCGCTGGCGATCATGGCACAGCTGTATATCGCCCGGGCCAATTTCAACGAGGCGCTGCGTCAGTATAAAACCAGTGCCGAGCTGCGCGACCTTGACGGCCAGATTGCCGAGCAACTGAGAAACCGTTATCAGGCGAACAGCATTGGTGAATTGCAACTGATTCAGGGGGAACTGAATGCCCTGAACGCCAATCTGCGTCAGGATCTGGCTTACGCGGAATTGCGTAATAGCTACGGCCAAATCCTCTCGACCGTCGGGTTGGATTTATTGCCGAAAACGCTGCCGTCCGACCGTCTGGCGGATATCAGCCAGGCGTTACGTCAGTCGGAAGCGAACTGGCAACAAGGTAAGATAAGCGCATTGCAATCATTCTGATGCTCTGAGGCTATTTCTGGTGCCTGTGGCGCAGGCACCAGAGAAGCCGCGAGTGTTCATCCTGCGTGCGGGTAATGGCAGGATGAACAGCGTAACGGGGGGTTCCAGCCTGAAAACCTCAACGCAGCGCGGCGATGGTCACCGGGGGATTGTCGTTCAGGTTGAAAAAGGTCATGGTGTCGTCCAGATTTCTTGCCTGTTCATGCAATGAGGCGCTGGCGGAGGCGGACTCTTCGACCAACGCCGCATTTTGCTGAGACGATTGTTCCAGCAGCGTGATCGCCGTATTAACCTGCTCGATGCCTTTAGCTTGTTCTGATGACGCCATCGAGATATCCGCCATAAATTCATTCACGCGTTTAATCTCATCCATCAGTTGTGCCATATCCTGCGTGGAGAGCGACGCCACTTTTTCGCCATGAGCGATTTCATCGGCGGTTTTTTCGATCAACTCTTTGATTTCTCTTGCCGAGCCGGCGCTACGCTGCGCCAGGCTGCGCACTTCGGCGGCGACAACGGCAAAGCCTTTACCGGCCTCACCGGCGCGAGCGGCTTCCACCGCGGCATTCAGCGCCAGAATGTTGGTCTGGAAGGCGATGCCATCCATGATGCTGATAATATCGTTGATCTTGTTGGAGCTGTCGGCGATATGCTGGATCCGTTCGATCATCTGGCTAAAGTTGCTGGAGTTTTTTTCCGCCAGCGTCGCCACCGAGCTGGTTAGCGTCATGGCTTTACTGGTGTTGGCGGTGTTTTCCTGCACGGACGCAGTGATTTGCTCCATGCTGGCGGCCGTTTGCTCGACGGAGGACGCTTGCGCTTCGGTACGGGCGGCGAAATCCCGGTTGGCGGCGGAAATCTGCTCGGCACCCGCGGCGACGGAGCTGGCCGACTCTCGCACATCCAGTACGATTTTGCGGAATGCCTGCTGCATATCTTTGAGCGACAGCATCAACGCTCCCATCTCGGTATTGTGCTGGGGGGGAATATCCAGCGTCAGGACGCCTTGCTCCATCATGCCGAAATAGGTTCTGACTTTTTGCATCGGGCTCAGTACCACGGTGCGGACGAACCTCAGGGTGAACAGGCTGAGCAGAATCACCACGATAAGCGTAGCGATCAGGATAGTGAGGGTATGTTGATAGAAGTTATCCGCCTGCGCGATCTCTTCATTCCCGATACCTTCGGCTAAGGTCACGAACCGCGCCAGCTTCTCGCGGAAAACCGCGCCTTTTTCCAGTGCAATCGGCACCAGCGTCGTATAGAAGCGGTCAAGGTTTCGGTCGCGCAGTGAAGCCTGCATCGGCGCGACGGCATTGTTCATATAATCGTTAAATACCGCATCGATGTCGTTGCGCAGCGCCTGCCCTTGCGCCGTCTGCGCCTGAACGCGACGCAGTTCCGCCATCGTGTTGTTGGCCGCAGCGATATAACCGCCGAGTCGTTCCAGACCCGCCTGAATCGTGGCGTCGTCTTTTTTATCTTCAATGGCCAGTGCCACGTTGATGCCGGCCAGCCTGGCGTTCAGCATTTCCGAGTAAGCGGAATAAAGGGGGACGAGCTGCTCGCCCTCAATGCCATTCACTTTGCGAATAGACTGATTGCTTTGTATCGAGGAATGCAGACTGAACGAACACACAGCCAGCAATAGCAGCACAAATACAGCGATAACACAGTAAAGCCCATTTTTTATTTTGATTTTTTCTAACATCCCCTATCTCCTTTGAACTCCAGATTTTCCCTGCCCGCCGTTATGGTGCCTGCTGTCTTGCAGATATGAAACCAATATCGGTAAGGCAGTGACTGTGTTTTCATCAGACGCGGCGTACCTGCCCGATAGGGTTAACAGACTAATGCTTTTATAACAAAGGGTTGTTGATGTAGGTCAGACAGTGTTCCGCAATTGGACGATCGTTCCCCTGTGCGGAGAGTCTCCGACTCTTGTCTGCTTTGGCATAAACCGCATGTCGATTTTCCATTCTGTCTCGCCGTATTGCTACCGGCCCAACATTCGGTTATGCAGAGGCATGGCGGCATGATGCGGAAAATCGCCGGAGGCACACTATCACCCGTCTCCGGGAAAAACATCCCTGTTTAACCGGCTCCTGGTTACTGCGCTTTCCCGGCGGCTGTGGCGCAGTTACCCTTTCGCCAGACGTTTATAGTGCTCGAAGCGTGCTCTGGCGTCCTGCTCGGTTTTGGCGAAAAGCTGGCTTGCCAGCTCCGGGTACTGGCGTTGCAGCGCGCTGTAGCGCACTTCGCCCATCAGGAAGTCCTGGAAGTCGGCTTCCGGTTCGTCGGAGTCCAGCGTGAACGGGTTTTTGCCTGCCGCCTGTAATTGCGGGTTGAAGCGGTACAGATTCCAGTATCCCGACTCCACCGCCTTTTGGGTTTCCCGCTGGCTGCACCCCATGCCGGCTTTCAGGCCGTGGTTGATGCAGGCGGCGTAGGCGATGATCAGCGACGGGCCGGGGTGGGCTTCCGCTTCGGCGATGGCGCGCAGCGTTTGCGCTTTGTCCGCGCCCATCGCCACCTGCGCCACGTACACGTAGCCGTAGCTCATCGCCATCAGGCCGAGGTCTTTCTTGCGCGTGCGCTTGCCTTCAGCGGCGAATTTCGCCATTGCTGCCGCCGGGGTGGATTTGGACGACTGACCGCCGGTGTTGGAATACACTTCGGTGTCGAACACCAGCACGTTAATGTCCTCACCGGAAGCCAACACGTGGTCCAGCCCGCCGAAGCCGATGTCGTAAGCCCAGCCGTCGCCGCCGAAAATCCATTGCGACCGTTTGGCGAGGTAATCCCGGTTCTGATAGAGGCGATTGAGCAACGGGTCGTCGCCTTTTTCACGCTCAAGCAGGGCGATGACCTGGTCGGCCCGCTCGCGGGTGCCGTCGCCGCGCTCTTTCAATTCCAGCCACAGATTGAGCGCGTCGGTCAGTGCCGGGCTGAGCGGCTGCATCAGCGCCGTAGCGGCGTCGCCGGCCAGCTGTTCGCGGATGGCGTTGCCGCCAAGCAACATCCCCAGCCCGAATTCGGCGTTGTCCTCAAACAGCGAATTGGCCCAGGCGGGGCCGTGTCCGCGATGGTTGGCGGTATAGGGGATGGACGGCGCGCTGGCACCCCAGATGGAGGAGCAGCCGGTGGCGTTGGCGATCAACATGCGGTCGCCAAACAACTGAGTTACCAGCCGGGCGTACGGGGTTTCGCCGCACCCGGCGCAGGCGCCGGAGAACTCCAGCAGCGGCGTTTCGAACTGGCTGCCCTTGACGGTGGTTTTATTGAACGGGTTGGGCTTGGGCGGCAGGCCGAGCACCTGTTCCCACAGCGCGATTTTGGGGTGCTGCGACGTCAGCGGCTGCATGGTCAGCGATTTACCGCGCGACGGGCAGATGTCCACACAGTTACCGCAGCCGGAGCAATCCAGCGGCGATACCGCCAGATGATAGTGCAGGGTTTTGGCACCGGTGGCCGGTTTGCTGAGCAGAGCATCAGGTGCCTGCGCGCGCTCCTCGTCGGTCAACAACGCCGGACGGATGGCGGCGTGCGGGCAGATGAACGCGCACTGGTTGCATTGGGTGCAGCCTTCCGGTTGCCAGGCGGGCACGCTGATGGCGATGCCGCGTTTTTCAAACGCCGCGGTGCCGAGCGGAAAGGTGCCGTCTTCCATACCGGCAAAGGCGCTGACCGGTAAGCTATCGCCTTCCTGCCGGTTCATCGGCGTCAGAATGCGGCGGATAAAGTCGGGCAGCGCGGCGGCGGCGGCGGCCGGTTCCGGCAGGTCGGCCCAGTGCGCCGGGATCGTGACCTGAACCGGCGCTAACATGCCCTGATCGATGGCGGCCTGATTCATCGTCACCACGCTCTGGCCTTTCTTACCGTAGGACAGGGCGACGGCGCTTTTCAGGTAGTCGGCGGCGTTCTCGACGGGAATGATCCCGGTCAGCTTGAAGAACGCCGCTTGCATGATCATATTGAAGCGCCCGCCAAGCCCGAGCTGTTGGGCGATATCCACCGCGTTGACTACGTAGAAGCGGATCTGGTTGTGCGCCAGATAGCGTTTCATCGCCACCGGCAGCGCCTCTTCCAGCGCCGCCGGACTCCAGGTGCAGTTCAACAGAAACGTGCCGCCGGGTTTCAGCCCTGCCAGCAAATCGTACTTTTCCACGTAGGATTGCTGCGAGCAGGCAATAAAATCGGCATTGCGAATCAGGTATGGCGAGGTAATCGGCCGGGTGCCGAAACGCAGGTGCGAGACGGTAATGCCGCCGGATTTTTTCGAGTCGTAGGAGAAATAGGCTTGCGCGTACATCGGCGTCTGGTCGCCGATGATCTTAATGGCGCTTTTGTTGGCGCCCACCGTGCCATCGGAGCCCAATCCCCAGAACTTGCAGGCGGTGGTGCCTTCTGGCGCGGTGTCGATATCGTCGAGCGGCAACGGCAGCGAGCTGTGGGTAATGTCGTCCACGATGCCGACGGTAAAGCCGTCTTGCGGCATCGGATGCAGCAGGTTAGCGAACACCGCGGCGATATGCACCGGCGCGATGTCCTTGCCACCCAACGCATAACGGCCGCCGACGATCAACGGCCGGGCGTCATGGTTATAGAAGGCGTTTTTGACATCCAGATACAGCGGTTCAGCCTGCGCGCCCGGCTCCTTGGTGCGGTCCAGCACGGCGATGCGCTGCACCGTGGGCGGAATGGCGGCGAAAAAATGTGTCAGCGAGAACGGGCGGTACAGGTGCACGGTCAGTAGCCCGACCTTTTCTCCGCGCTGGTTGAGGTAATCGACGGTTTCCGCGATGGTTTCGCATACCGAGCCCATCGCGATAATCAGGCGCTCGGCATCCGGCGTGCCGTAATAGTTAAACAGATGGTATTCGCGGCCGGTGAGTCGGCTGATGTGCGCCATCGTCTCTTCCACCAGTTCCGGCAGCGCCTGATAGAAACGGTTAACCGATTCCCGCTCCTGAAAGTAGATATCCGGGTTTTGCGCGGTGCCGCGCGCCACCGGGTGGTCGGGATGCAGGGCGTGGCGGCGAAAACGGTCCACCGCCTGCCGGTCCAGCAGCGTGGCCAGTTCGTCGTATTCCAGCAGTTCGATCTTCTGGATCTCGTGGGAGGTGCGAAAACCGTCGAAAAAGTTGATGAACGGCACCCGGCCTTTAATGGCCGCCAGATGCGCCACGGCGGACAGGTCCATCACCTGTTGCACGCTGCTCTCCGCCAGCATGGCGCAGCCGGTTTGCCGCACCGCCATCACGTCCTGATGGTCGCCGAAGATATTCAGCGAGCTGGTGGCCAGCGCGCGGGCGCTGACATGAAACACCGCCGGCAAGAGCTCCCCGGCGATTTTGTAGAGGTTGGGGATCATCAGCAGCAATCCCTGCGACGCGGTATAGGTGGTGGTGAGGGCGCCGGCCTGTAGCGAACCGTGCACCGCTGCCGCCGCTCCCGCTTCCGACTGCATTTCCACCATTCTGACCGGCTGGCCGAACAGGTTCTTTTTACCCTGCGCCGCCCATTCATCCACGTTTTCAGCCATCGGCGTGGAAGGGGTGATGGGATAGATGGCCGCCACCTCGGTAAAAGCGTACGAGATATACGCTGCCGCCGCGTTGCCATCCATTGTTTTCATCTTTCTTGCCATGTACGGGTTCCTCTCTGTGGTGGTGAAGGCCGCCAGCCATGCGTAGCCGGTCGGCGCGCCGTCATGAACTGACCTAGCACGGCGTATGCCAGTTAGCGCCGGATACAGGAAAGCCCGAAGATTGAACGGGTTGCGATAGCCGCCGTGGCGGCTGAGGCGGCATTGCGCCGGTGTGATTGGGCGGAACAAGACACGGACTGCGACATCCTGTCGGCCTGCTAACAAAGTGTCGGGGTCAGCGGGGCGGGCAACCTGACGATAGCGTCTGACGGCGAACCATCATACCCATCCTGCCGTATTGTCCCTTTTCCAACAATTGGTCTGCCGATTGTCTTGTCCCTGTGCCGGAACGGCAATCGACGATTTTTAAAAAACAATATAAATCAATGCATTGATTGAACTGGCACGGCTGGTACGTTCCCTGCACTCCTTGAGCTGTGTGCAACAAGCATTCAACCCGAACAGGAGAAGCAATCATGGCAATGCGTCAATGCGCCATCTATGGCAAGGGCGGTATCGGTAAATCCACCACCACCCAGAATCTGGTCGCCGCGCTGGCGGAGATGGGCAAGAAAGTGATGATCGTCGGCTGCGACCCGAAGGCGGATTCCACCCGTCTGATCCTGCACGCCAAGGCGCAGAACACCATTATGGAGATGGCGGCGGAAGTCGGCTCGGTGGAAGACCTGGAACTGGAGGACGTGCTGCAAATCGGCTACGGCGGCGTGCGCTGTGCTGAATCCGGCGGTCCGGAGCCGGGCGTCGGCTGCGCCGGTCGCGGCGTCATCACCGCCATCAACTTCCTCGAAGAAGAGGGCGCGTATGAAGAGGACATCGATTTCGTGTTCTACGACGTGCTGGGCGACGTGGTGTGCGGCGGCTTCGCCATGCCTATCCGTGAAAACAAGGCGCAGGAAATCTACATCGTTTGCTCCGGCGAGATGATGGCGATGTACGCCGCCAACAACATTTCCAAAGGCATCGTGAAGTACGCCAAATCCGGCAAGGTGCGCCTCGGCGGGTTGATCTGCAATTCCCGTCAGACCGATCGGGAAGATGAGTTGATCATCGCGCTGGCGGAAAAACTCGGCACCCAGATGATTCACTTCGTGCCGCGCGACAACATCGTGCAGCGCGCCGAAATTCGCCGTATGACGGTGATCGAATACGACCCTAAATGCCATCAGGCCGATGAGTACCGCACGCTGGCGGGCAAAATAGTCAACAACACCAAAATGGTGGTGCCCACGCCGGTAACGATGGACGAACTGGAAGCATTGCTGATGGAGTTCGGCATCATGGAAGAAGAAGACACCAGCATCATCGGCAAGACCGCCGCCGAAGAGAATGCCGCCTGATGACCCCCGCGCCGGCGGCCGTGAGACGGGCGCCTGGCGAAGCATGAAGGAAAGACGGAATGACAAACGCAACCAGTGAACGTAATCAGGCGATCATCCAGGAAGTGCTGGAGGTTTTCCCTGAAAATGCGCGCAAAGATCGCAAAAAACACATGATGGTGACCGACCCGGCGATGGAAAGCGTGGGCAAATGCATCGTGTCCAACCGCAAATCCCAGCCGGGGGTGATGACCGTGCGCGGCTGTGCCTATGCCGGCTCCAAAGGCGTGGTGTTCGGCCCGATTAAGGACATGGCCCATATTTCTCACGGGCCGATCGGCTGCGGGCAGTATTCCCGCGCCGGACGCCGCAACTATTACACCGGCGTCAGCGGGGTGAACAGTTTCGGCACCCTGAATTTCACCTCCGATTTTCAGGAAAAAGACATCGTGTTCGGCGGCGATAAAAAGCTCACCAAACTGATCGAGGAACTGGAGCAACTGTTCCCGCTGACCAAGGGGATTTCCATTCAGTCGGAGTGCCCGGTGGGGTTAATCGGCGACGATATCGAAGCCGTCGCCAACGCCAGCCGCAAAGCCATCGGCAAACCGGTGGTGCCGGTACGCTGCGAAGGGTTTCGCGGCGTGTCGCAATCGCTCGGGCACCACATCGCCAACGACGTGATCCGCGACTGGGTGCTGGATAACCGCGACGGTAAACCGTTCGAATCCACGCCGTACGACGTGGCGATTATCGGCGACTACAACATCGGCGGCGACGCCTGGGCTTCGCGCATCCTGCTGGAGGAGATGGGGCTGCGGGTGGTGGCGCAGTGGTCCGGCGACGGTACGTTGGTGGAGATGGAAAACACCCCGAACGTGAAGCTGAATCTGGTGCATTGCTACCGGTCGATGAACTACATCTCGCGTCACATGGAGGAAAAACACGGCATTCCGTGGATGGAGTACAACTTCTTTGGGCCGACCAAGATAGCCGAGTCGCTGCGCAAAATCGCTGCGCAGTTCGATGACGGCATCCAGCAAAACGCCGAAGCGGTGATCGCCCGTTATCAGGCCCAGACCGACGCGGTGATCGCCAAATACCGGCCGCGGCTGGAAGGGCGCAAGGTAATGCTGTACCTCGGCGGGCTGCGGCCGCGCCACATCATCGGCGCGTATGAAGACCTCGGTATGGAGATCATCGGCACCGGTTATGAATTTGGTCACAACGACGATTATGACCGCACGTTGCCGGAGCTGAAGGAAGGCACGCTGCTGTTTGACGATGCCAGCAGTTACGAGTTGGAAGCTTTCGTCAAGGCGCTGAAACCGGACCTGATCGGCTCCGGCATCAAGGAAAAGTACATCTTTCAGAAAATGGGGGTGCCGTTCCGCCAGATGCACTCCTGGGACTACTCCGGTCCGTACCACGGCTATGACGGCTTCGCCATCTTCGCCCGCGACATGGACATGACGCTCAATAACCCCAGTTGGAGCGAATTAACCGCCCCGTGGCTGAAGTCCGCCTGATGAGGGTGATGTAGCGATGACTGTTTAGTGACGATTGTTTAGCGATGATTGTTAATAAAACCAGCCTGATATCCCGTCAGTTCACCGATTAGTGACGCGGGAGGAGAACACCATGAGTCAAACTGCCGAAAAAACCCATTCCTGCTACCCGTTGTTCGAGCAGGAAGAGTACCAGACGTTGTTTCGCAACAAGCGCGGTATGGAAGAAGCCCACGACGAACAGCGCGTACGCGACGTGTTCGAGTGGACTACCACCGAAGAGTACAAAGCGCTGAATTTCAAACGCGAAGCGCTGACCATCGACCCGGCGAAAGCCTGCCAGCCGCTGGGCGCGGTGCTGTGCGCGCTCGGGTTTGCCAATACCCTGCCTTACGTACACGGTTCACAAGGGTGCGTCGCCTATTTCCGCACCTATTTTAATCGTCACTTCAAAGAGCCGATCGCCTGCGTTTCCGACTCGATGACCGAAGATGCCGCGGTATTCGGCGGCAATAACAATATGAACAGCGGCTTGCAAAACGCCAGCGCGCTCTACCAGCCGGAGGTGATCGCCGTATCCACCACCTGCATGGCGGAGGTGATCGGCGATGACTTGCAGGCTTTCATCGCCAACGCCAAGAAAGACGGGTTTGTCGCGGCAGACATGCCTATCCCTTACGCCCATACCCCGAGTTTTATCGGCAGCCACATCACCGGCTGGGACAACATGTTCGAAGGGTTTGCCCGCACCTTTACCACCGGCGAAGGGAAAAACTACCAACCCGGCAGCCAGCCGCGGCTGAATCTGGTTACCGGGTTTGAAACCTACCTCGGCAACTACCGGGTGATCAAACGGATGATGGCGCAGATGGGTGTGCCGGCAAGCCTGCTGTCGGACCCGTCCGAGGTGCTGGATACCCCGGCCGACGGCCACTACCGTATGTACGCCGGCGGCACCAGCCAGCAGGAGATGCGCGAAGCGCCGAACGCCATTGATACGCTGTTGTTGCAGCCGTGGCATCTGGTGAAGACCAAAAAGATGGTGCAGGAGGAATGGAGCCAGCCCGCCACCGAGGTGCCGGTGCCGATCGGTCTGGCGGCCACCGACAAGCTGCTGATGACCGTCAGCGAACTGACCGGCAAACCGATTGGCGAGGCGCTGACGCTGGAGCGCGGCCGACTGGTAGATATGATGCTCGACTCCCACACCTGGTTGCACGGCAAACGCTTCGGCCTGTACGGCGATCCGGATTTTGTGATGGGGCTAACCCAGTTTCTGCTGGAACTGGGCTGTGAACCGACGGTGATCCTGTGCCACAACGGCAGCAAGCGCTGGCAAAAGGCGATGAAGAAATTACTGGAAGCGTCGCCCTACGGCCAGGACAGCGAGGTGTACATCAACTGCGATCTGTGGCACTTCCGCTCGCTGATGTTCACCAACAAACCGGATTTCATGATCGGCAACTCCTACGGCAAGTTCATCCAGCGCGACACGCTGGCGAAGGGCGAGCAGTTTGAAGTGCCGCTGATCCGGCTCGGCTTCCCGCTGTTCGATCGCCACCACCTGCACCGGCAGACCACCTGGGGTTACGAAGGCGCGATGTCAATCCTGACCACGCTGGTGAATGCGGTGCTGGAGAAACTGGATCACGACACCATGAAGCTCGGCCAGACCGACTACAACTTCGATCTGATCCGTTGATGTGGCGGCGTCTCCCCGCGGCGGGGAGGTCGCGCGGCCTTTTGCCACAATCAGGCGCCCGGCGTTGTCCGGGCGGTCCTGTTCCTCGAAGGAGAAACCGATGCCGGTGGTGATTTTTCGTGAGCGCAACGCGCAACTGTATTGCTACATCGCCAAGCTGGACCTGGAAGCCAAAGTAACGGGCATGGAGTTTGAAAGGCACGATTATTGGGGCGGACGCATCGAGCTGGAAGGCGGTAAAGCCTATTACGTTAATCCTCAGGACACGAAACCCGTGTTCCCGGTCAGCTTGCGCGCCAGCCGCGCCGAGCTTGGATAAGGAGAAAGGAGCATGTCTGCTGATGATGTGTTGTTCTGGCGTCTGTTCGCGCTGATCCAGTGCCTGCCGGAACTGCCGCCGCCCCAGCTGTTAGGCTGGCTTGGCGATGGCGATGAGACGGCGCTGGATGCCGACCGACTGGCGTCGCTGACGCAGGCGGAACTGGCGGCGCGCTTCCCGGTCGATGCCGACGCCATGACTCCGGCACGCTGGCGCACGGTGATGGATTGCCTGCGCGGCGTGCTGCCGGCGCACCTGGCGGTTGCGGCGTCTGCCCGCCGCCAGCCGCAACTGCTGGCGGCGTTCGCGTCGCAGGACGGGCTGACCATTAACGGCCACTTCGGTCAGTGTCGGCTGTTTTTTATCTATGCGTTCGATCAGGACGGTTCCTGGCTGCATGACCTGCGCCGCTATCAGCCCGCCGGGGGCGAGCAGGAAGGTAATGAGGTACGTGCGGCGCTGCTGAACGACTGTCACCTGTTGTTCTGCGAGGCGATTGGCGGCCCAGCGGCGGCACGCATCATTCGCCATAACATCCACCCGGTAAAGGTGGTGCCCGGCATCCTGATTCAATCCCAGCGCGACGCGCTGCAAACCCTGCTGGCCAGCACGCTGCCGCCGTGGCTCGCCAAACGGCTGGAGAAAGGCAACCCATTGGAGGATAGGGTATTTTAATGCCCGGCAAGCATACCGCGCGTTGGTTGGTATGTTTGCTTGCGGCGTTTGACGCTCGTTGCCCTGCATCGGGCGTTTGTCGTCCCGCCATGTTTGCGCCCTGCGTTACCGCTCATCTGCGCCAATTGTCTGCTTTGTCGTAAACCTCACATCGCTTTTTCCTTATAAATCAAAACATCAGCGCTGGCCTGCGTTTTGCAGTACTCGGGTGATATCAACAAACGTGGCGAGGCTGAGATGAAGGGAAGTGAGATTCTGGCATTGTTCGACGAGCCGGCTTGTGAACACAACCACAAGCAAAAGTCGGGGTGCAGCGCACCCAAACCCGGCGCCACCGCGGGCGGCTGTGCCTTTGACGGCGCGCAGATCACGCTGCTGCCGCTGGCGGATGTTGCCCATCTGGTACACGGGCCGATTGGCTGCACCGGCAGTTCCTGGGATAACCGCGGCAGCCAGAGTTCCGGCCCGACGCTCAACCGGCTCGGCTTCACCACCGATCTTAACGAGCAGGATGTGATCATGGGGCGCGGCGAACGGCGGTTATTCCACGCGGTGCGGCATATCGTCAGCCGTTATCACCCGGCGGCGGTATTTATCTACAACACCTGTGTGCCGGCGATGGAGGGCGACGACATCGAGGCGGTGTGCCGCGCCGCATCGACAGCGGTGGGCGTGCCGGTGGTAGCCATCGATGCCGCCGGGTTTTACGGCAGCAAGAATTTCGGCAACCGGCTGGCGGGCGAGGTGATGGTGAAACAGGTGATCGGCCAACGGGAGCCGGCGCCCTGGCCGCAGGACACGCCATTCGCCCCGGAACACCGGCACGATATCGGCCTGATTGGCGAATTCAATATCGCCGGCGAGTTCTGGAATGTGCTGCCGCTGCTGGATGAACTGGGCATTCGGGTGCTGGGCAGCCTGTCCGGCGATGCCCGCTTCGCCGAAATCCAGACGTTGCACCGGGCCAAGGTGAATATGCTGGTGTGTTCGCGGGCGCTGATCAACGTCGCCCGGCAACTGGAGCAGCGCTACGCCATTCCGTGGTTCGAAGGCAGCTTTTACGGCGTGCGGGCGATGTCCGATGCGCTACGGCAACTGGCGGCGATGACCGGCGATACCGATCTGATGACCCGCACCGACGCGCTGATCGCTCGCGAAGAGGCCGCTACCGCGCAGGCGCTGGCACCGTACCGCGAACGTTTACAGGGACGCAAGGTGTTGCTGTATACCGGCGGCGTCAAGTCCTGGTCGGTGGTGTCGGCGTTGCAGGATCTGGGCATCACGGTGGTCGCCACCGGCACCCGCAAATCCACCGAAGAGGACAAACAGCGCATCCGCGAGCTGATGGGCGACGATGCGCTGATGCTGGAAGAGGGCAACGCCCGCACGCTGCTGGATGTGGTCTACCGCTACGGCGCGGACATGATGATCGCCGGCGGGCGCAACATGTATACCGCGTACAAGGCGCGGCTGCCGTTTCTGGACATCAATCAGGAGCGCGAGCACGCGTTCGCCGGGTATCGCGGGCTGGTGACGCTGGCGCAGCAACTGTGCCTGACGCTGGACAGCCCCATCTGGCGGCAAACTCATCAACGGGCCCCGTGGCACTAAGGAGCAACCGATGGCACAGGTGATTCGTAATAAAAAACCGCTGGCGACCAGCCCGATTAAAAGCGGGCAGCCGCTGGGGGCGATTCTGGCCGCGCAGGGTATCGAGCACAGTATTCCGCTGGTACATGGCGCGCAGGGCTGTAGCGCCTTCGCCAAGGTGTTTTTCATCCAGCATTTTCATGAGCCGATCCCGTTGCAGTCCACCGCGATGGACCCGACCACCACCATCATGGGGGCGGACGACAACATCTTCACCGCGCTTGCCACGTTGTGCCAGCGCAATACGCCAAAAGCGATCATCCTGGTCAGTACCGGATTGTCCGAAGCGCAAGGCAGCGATATGGCGCGGGCGGTGCGGCAATTCCGCGACGACTATCCGCGTTTTAAGTCGGTGGCGATCCTGACGGTCAATACGCCGGATTTTTACGGATCGCTGGAGAATGGCTTCAGCGCGGTGGTGGAAAGCGTGATCCAGCAGTGGGTGCCGGATAAACCGCCGGTGGGGACGCGCAACCGGCGCGTCAATCTGCTGCTGAGTCATCTGCTCAATCCTGGCGATGTCGAACTGATCCGCAGTTACGTCGACGCGTTTGGGCTGCAACCGGTGATCCTGCCGGATCTCTCGCAGTCGCTGGACGGGCACCTCGCCGACGGCGATTTTCAGGCGGTAACGCAGGGCGGCACGCCGTTACGCGGCATCGAGCAGATGGGGCAAAGCCTGAGTACCGTCGCTATCGGCGTATCGCTGAGCCGCGCTGCCAGTCTGCTGGCGATGCGCAGCCGCGGCCAGTCGCTCAGCCTGCCGCATCTGATGACGCTGGAGAACATGGACTGCTTCATCCAGCATCTGCAACAACTGGCCGGACGCGACGTCCCGGCGTGGATCGATCGCCAGCGCGGCCAGTTGCAGGACGCGATGATCGACTGTCATATGTGGCTGCAAGGGCAGCGCATGGCGCTGGCGGCGGAAGGCGATCTGCTGGCGGGCTGGTGCGACTTCGCGCTCAGCCAGGGGATAACGCCGGGGCCGGTGGTGGCGCCGGTTAACCAGCCGAGCCTGGCGGCGTTGCCGGTGGAGCAGGTGCTGATCGGCGATCTGGAAGATTTACAGGATCAACTGTGCGACAACCCGGCCGATATGCTGGTGTCCAATTCCCATGCCGCCGATCTGGCGGAGCAGTTTGGCATCCCGCTGATCCGCGCCGGATTTCCTGTCTTCGATAAGATCGGCGAATTTCGCCGCCCGCGTCAGGGTTACGCCGGTATGCGCGATACCCTGTTTGAACTGGCGAACCTGATGCTGGCGCGTCATCATCACCAGCCGGTGTACCACTCGCCGCTCAAGCAGCAGTTTGCGCCGCCGCGACGTCAGGAGGCGGATCATGCAGCCTGTTAACCGGCATCTCAGCGCCATCAGTACCGGCGTGTGGTCCATGAAGGTGGCGTTCGCCAGTTCTGACTATCACCATGTCGATCAACACTTTGGCGCCACGCCCCGGCTGGTGGTTTACGGCGTAAAGGAAGATCAGGTCACGTTGCTGAAAGTGGTGGATTTCAACGTGTGTTACGGTCATCAGGAAGACAAACTCACCTGCCGTATCGACGCGCTGGAGGATTGCGTCACGCTGTATTGCGTGGCGATTGGCGACACCGTGTTCCGCCAGTTGCTGCAGGTGGGCGTGCGGGCGGTGCGGGTCCCGGCCGATACGCCGATCGCCCAACTGCTACAACAGATCCAACAGTGCTGGCACGACGACGAGCAGCGCGTTGCCCGCCGTCAGCGCGACCCTGACCGTTTCCATCGGCTGATCGCCGAACAACAGTGGAGCGAGGAGGATGATGTGTTGTGAGTGGGTTCAAAGCGTCCGGGGCTTGCCACATGACAGGGCTCGTTATGAGCCTTGTCTCTGAAGGGCCAGGGCGTTGCGTTGTTCGAAACGCGACCGACTGCCGGTATGTTGGAATTTTTGCGTAAATTTATGAAGAATATAATTTATTTTCTTATTTTGCTCTTCTTGTTCGCATCTATCCTGCCTGAACAGGCATTAAGGGATTTTGTTGTGAGCCACCTGACTATCAGCGGCGATGGCGAAGAAGCGATGGATGATTTCTATTTTTCAGTATTGGTTATCAAGGTACTGATATCGTCCGTTTTATCTTTTGCCATGACATATCTGCTTGGCGTGTTTTTGAAAAAGAAAGCATAGTTTTTCTTGTCGTCGTTAGCCGGTGAATTTGATTTTACCCACGAAAATAGGCGCATCCTTAATCGAGGCTCTGGTTTTAAAATTGTCCCGGGTTAGGGCAACAGCAAGTCCTATGACGATGCCAGCTGTTATAATCTCACTTGATATAATTAATCACTGTTATTTAATGAATGCAGTATACCCATAGGGAACTATCCAAGAGATAATATACTTATTTGCAAATTTAATTTATTTTTTGAATATTTTTTGATGTACTATTCATGAACACTATTAGTGTGGTGCGATTATATTATTTTCACAAGGATGGTAATCAATGTCACATATTATTTATCTTACTCTGGAAGGTAATCAGCAGGGGCTAATTTCTTCGGGGTGCTCAACATTTGATTCTATTGGTAATCGTTATCAGAAAGGGCATGAAAATCAAATACAGGTATTGGGGTTAAATCATACGATAACCCGAGAGGAAAATGTAGCTCATCACCCGATACAGTTGATTAAACCAATAGATAAATCATCTCCTTTGCTTGGTGTTTCTGTTACATCAAATGAGTCACTTACTGCTAATTTTTTCTTTTATCGGACAAACCTGGCTGGACAACTAGAGATTTTTTATGAATTAAAACTTACTGATGCCAGAATTGTTGAGGTATCAGCGACTTATCCGCATTCGTTAAATGATAGTGATTCTCTACCATATGAAGTTATCATGCTCAGGTATAACACTATAGAATGGACCCATAAAACCGCTGGCACATCAGGATATAGTATATGGAATGATAATCAATTTTAAATTAATATTTAATCTTGTAAAAGCCTGTTGTTACAGGCTTTTACAGTAGACTAATTATTCTTTTTATTTTACTAATCAGATACCCTTCCTTTTTCTCTGAAAATAGATTTGTCACCATTGTCTGTTGCTTTATAGACATCCAGAAACCAGATGCTATCATCATAATTATCTGCTTCTGGAGAAGGGGTGAGTGTATAAATGTATGAGCCATTTTTAAATATATACCCTCTGAAGTCTTTTGATGACCCTACATTTAATGTTTTTCCTTTTATATTTAACTCGCTTTTATTTTTTTATTAATTGAATGATATGTTATATCGCTGCATTCGATGTCATGTCGAGAACACTTACCATAGGATAAATAAATATTATATGTTTCTCCTTCGAAAAAAGGGAGGGGAGGATTCTCTTCTTTAGAGAATGCATTGAATGAAATAATCATAATTGCAATTATAGATGTGATTATTTTCTTCATAATTTTATATAAATACCTTTGTGATATACATTTAGTTCACTTCTTCTTCTGTTAACTAACCCCCGCATTTGGTGACCCTGAGATATTGTATATCTCATCCATGCGTTATCTATGTTTTCTGACGATTCACCATTTATGATTTTTAAGACGGTTGAGTAATATAATCCTCTGTGTCTCTGTCTATCCTTTATTCCAATATTAAAAGATAGCATGACGAGTGCATCAAATTCATTTTGAGTGATATCCACTTTAACAAAGTTTCTAACCGCGAGGATGAATCTGCTAATATCTTGTGAGAATAACGTATCTGCTTCAGAAAGAGCTATTCCTTGCTTATATCGTTCAAATTCATTCTCACTAATTAAATGCCCATAACCTATTGTGGCGCCTACTTTCCAAAATGTTATTTCCCTTCCAGTCTGATCATCATAAGGCTTGGTTTTCAGTTTTTCATATTGCTTCATTAAATAAATGCATTGAGAGCTGGGGGACATGAGGGATGCTCTTTTTCTTTCACCTCTGGGGTTTATTCCTGTCGCTCCATGAGGATTAGGCAAAGAATCTGTATGCGAAGTTGATGTAAGGTTTTCAATGGTTTTTCCGCCGGGTTCTATAATGCCATAAGGAGAGAAGTGAAAGTGCTTTTGATAAGCGATAATGGCTCTTTTTGTGTTTCTCCCGCAAATTCCATCCACGCGTAAATATGGGAAGCCATTGTTCTTCAATAACTGTTGCACGATAGTAACATCGTTTTTCCTATTTATACCGCCAAGGCCAACGGATGACTCAATAGCATTCATATCATCTCCTTATGAAAAAAATCATTTTCCTTCTTCCCTATAACCTTATGATTTTATATCATAAATAAGATATTTGAAAATTAAAATGGTTAAATAATTTTTCAGATCGAATACACATTGATGCAGTATGCGTTAAGTGTTGTGCAAACTCTCTTTATGATCCAACTAAAAGCGGAAAAGCTATCTAATAGCACCTCAAGTGAAAATCTATTTCCCTGCTGTCAAACTTTCGCACCGCAAGGATCGTCTTGATTAGTGTCACCTCTCTGACAAACCCGACATAAACCGCGACATTCGTTGCGGTTTTTTTATCGGCCATCGCGGCTATCTCGTTGATCTGCATTTATTTTTGTGACTGGCATCACATTTGCTCTGACTCTGTTTACTCAGACCATGCAACGCGTGTGAGCGCCGGGCGGTTGGGTGCCCGGCGTTTTCACCCATTCAGTAGGGAGCAGAGCAGATGTGGAACTATTCCGAAAAAGTGAAAGACCATTTTTTTAATCCCCGCAACGCCCGGGTGGTGGCGGAAGCCAACGCCGTGGGCGATGTCGGTTCGCTCAGTTGCGGCGATGCCCTGCGGCTGATGTTGCGCGTCGATCCAGACAGCGAAACCATCCTCGACGCCGGGTTTCAGACGTTCGGCTGCGGCAGCGCCATCGCGTCGTCTTCGGCGCTGACGGAGCTGATTATCGGCCGCACCCTGCGGGAAGCGGAACAGGTCACCAACCAGCAGATTGCCGATTATCTCGACGGTCTGCCGCCGGAAAAAATGCATTGTTCGGTGATGGGACAGGAAGCGTTGCGGGTGGCGATCGCCAACTACCGTGGCGAAACGCTGGAGGACGATCACGAGGAAGGCGCGCTGATCTGTAAATGTTTTGCGGTGGATGAAGGGCAGATCCGCCGCGCGGTGGTGGCAAACGGCCTGACGACGTTGCAGGAGGTAATCCATTACACCAAAGCGGGCGGCGGTTGCAGCGCCTGTCATGAAAAGATCGAACTGGCGCTGGCGCAGATCCTGAGCGAGCACCAGACGACGCCGGCTGCGGCGGCAATCGTGGTGAGGGATGCGCGCTGGCAACAGGTGGCGGAGGCGGTGGCGGAACTCCGGCCGCACATTCAGGCCGACGGCGGCGATATGTCGCTGGTGAACGTCAGCGAGCGTCAGGTCACGGTGAGCCTGTCCGGCAGTTGCAGCGGTTGCATGATGACCGATATGACGCTGGCCTGGCTGCAACAGAAGCTGGTGGAGCGTACCGGGCAGTATATGGACGTGGTAGCGGCGTAAATGGCCGTCAGGCATGACAGGCATGAGGAAAAAACCATGAATAACGTGTATCCGGACAAAAAAAACGGTCCAGACAAGAAAATCTATCTGGACAACAACGCCACCACCCGGCTTGACCCGATGGTGCTGGAAGCGATGCTGCCGTTTCTGACCGAACACTACGGCAACCCGTCGTCGATCCACGATTTCGGCACGCCGTGCCGCGGTGCGCTGGAACGGGCGCGCCAGCAGGTCGCCAGCTTGCTGGGGGCGCGTTATGACAGCGAGATCCTGTTTACCTCCTGTGCCACCGAAGCGACGTCCACCGCCATTTACTCCGCGGTGAATCTGGCGCCGGAACGGCGTGAAATCATCACCACCGCGGTGGAGCACCCGGCCACGCTGGAGGTGTGCGAGCATCTGGCGCGGCAGGGCTATACCATTCACCGGCTGGCGGTGTCGCCGCAGGGTGAGCTGGATCTGGCACAATACCGCCGCCTGCTGAGCGATCGCGTCGCGCTGGTCAGCGTGATGTGGGCCAACAATGAAACCGGGGTGGTATTCCCGGTGCCGGAGATGGCGGCGCTGGCGCATGAACACGGCGTATTGTTTCACTGCGACGCGGTACAGGCGGTGGGCAAGATCCCGATGGTACTGTCCGCTACCGATATCGACATGCTTTCCTGCTCGGCGCACAAGATCCACGGCCCGAAAGGCGTGGGTTGCCTGTATCTGCGCCGTAACACGCGTTTTCGTCCACTGCTGCGCGGCGGGCATCAGGAGCGCGGCCGACGCGCCGGCACGGAAAATATCGCCGGAATTGTCGGCATGGGCAGCGCCTGCGAACTGGCGGAAGTGCACTTGCCGATGATGACGGCGGCGGTGGCGCCGCTGCGCGATACCTTGCAGAGCGAACTGGTGCGGCGCATTCCCAGCGTAATGGTGATGGGCGACGGGCAGCCGCGTACTCCCAACACCCTCAATATGGCGTTCGAATTTATCGAAGGGGAAGCGATTCTGCTGCTGATGAACCATGTCGGCATCGCCGCTTCCAGCGGCAGCGCCTGCACGTCCGGCTCGCTGGAGCCGTCGCACGTGATGCGGGCGATGGACATTCCCTACACCGCCGCCCACGGCAGTATCCGTTTCTCGCTGTCGCGCTATACCCGCGAAAAAGAGATCGACTATGTGATTGAGCAACTGCCGCCGATTATCGCCCGGCTGAGAACACTGTCGCCTTACTGGCAGCAGGACAAACCGGCGGCGTTGGCCGGGACGACATTCGCGCCGACCTACGGCTAAGGGGGACGAGTGATGGAACAGGTGATCATCAACGACACCACCCTGCGCGATGGCGAGCAAAGCCCGGGGGTGGCGTTTCGAGCCTGCGAAAAGCTGGCGATTGCCGAGTCGCTGGCGGAGGCGGGCGTACCGGCGCTGGAGATCGGCACGCCGGCGATGGGGGCAGAAGAGCGCTCGCGCATGGCGCTGGTGAGACGGCGGCTGCCGGGCATCGTGATGATGGCCTGGTGCCGGATGAATGAAGATGAAATCCGTCAGAGCGCCGATCTGGGTATGGACTGGGTCGATATTTCGGTGCCGTCGTCCGACCGGTTGCGGCAACAGAAACTGCGTCAACCACTTTCCACGCTGCTGTCCCGATTGTCGGCGTTGATTGTGCTGGCGCGTCAGTGCGGGCTGCGGGTGAGCGTCGGTTGTGAAGATGCCTCGCGCGCCGGCGACGACACGCTGCGTCAACTGGCGCAGACGGCGCAGGCGGCGGGCGCACAACGGCTGCGCTTCGCCGATACGCTGGGCGTGTTGGACCCGTTCGCCACTTACGAGCGGATTCAGGCGCTGCGCCAGTGCTGGCCCGGCGAGATCGAGATGCATGCCCATAACGATTTGGGGCTGGCGACCGCCAACACGCTGGCGGCGGTGCGCGCGGGGGCGACTCACGTCAACACCACCGTGCTGGGATTGGGCGAACGGGCGGGCAACGCGGCGCTGGAGTCGGTGGCGCTCGGGTTGCAGCGCTGCCTCGGGCGCGCAAGCGGCATTTGTTTCGAGCGTTTGCCTGCGTTGTGTCAACAGGTGGCTAACGCAGCGCAGCGCCCGATCGATAGGCAACAACCGCTGGTGGGGGAGCAGGTGTTCACCCATGAGTCCGGGGTGCATGTGGCGGCGCTATTGCATGACCGGGAAAGCTATCAGGGTATCGATCCGCACCTGATGGGGCGGGAATTCCGGCTGGTGCTGGGCAAGCATTCCGGCCGTCAGGCGGTGGGCGGCGTGTTCGCCCGCCTGGGCTACGGGCTTGATGCGCAGCAGGTCGACGCGTTGCTCGACGTAGTACGCATGTTTGCGGAAAACGAAAAACGCAACCCACGGGATAACGAACTGCGAGCGATTTATCAGGATCTGTTTGGCGACAGTTTGGCGTTGTGCCGTCTGGGAGGGTGAGGCGATGGAATGGTTCTACCGTTTGCCGGGAGTACAGGCGTTGCAGGGTGCCGACGCCTTTTTTGCCTTTTTCGAGGTGCCGTACGACATCGACCAGCTAAACCGGTGTCAGGTGCCGGTGCTGCGCGAGTTTCGCCGTCGGCTGATGGCGGCGGTGCCGCTGCGTAATGCGCTGGATGATGTGCAAAACGCCGACTGGCAATTGGCGCGTCGGCTGCTGGCGGAGAGTTATCAGCAATCGGTGGGGAGACGTCGCGATGACGCCGAAATTTGAGTGCGGCGATGCCGTGCGGGTGGTGCGCGCACTGCGTAACGACGGCACGTTCGTCGGGCGGGCGCGCGGTGAGTTGCTGGTGCGCCGCGGCAGTGTCGGTTATGTACGCGAGTGGGGGGTATTTTTGCAGGATCAGATAGTCTACCAGGTGCATTTTCTCGATCGGGATCGGGTGGTCGGTTGCCGTGAGTCAGAGCTGATCGACGCCGATCGCCCCTGGCTGGCGGGAGATTTCCAGTACGGCGATCGGGTGTGCAGCACGCAGCCGCTGGCGATCAAGGGCGATATCGTGGTGACGATGGGCCAGCAGGGCGAAGTGCTGGCGACCGCGCAGGGGGAGCGGGGCGACAGTTGCATCGTGCTGTTCGGCGAGCGGCAGTTTCAGGTGCCGGTATCGGCGCTATACAACCTGGAGGTGGAGGAATGACCGGGCGAGACAGCATGGCGACGCCGGCCTGGCAGCGCTTTAGCCGTCTGCGGCTGGCGAAGGCCCACTGGCATTGTTTGCCGGAGCAGCTACCCGCGCCGGAAAGACCGCGCTTTGAGCATCAGTTGCAGCGTCAGCTGGCACTGGAGCAGGCGGTGACGGCGGCGGCTCGTCAACAGTCGCTGACGGCGACCAGCGCGCAGTTGCAGCAGGTGGCGCAACAACTGGCGGAGGAACTGACCTGTGCCGGGTTTTCCGCCGACGAACAGCAGGCCATTGTATGGCATCACGCGTTAATGGAACTGCAACTGGCGAGCGTCGGCGCACAGGCTGATGAACCGCAACCGGCTGAAATTCGGGGTTGGTATCGACAGCACGCAGACCGGTTTTGCCGACCGGAACAGCGCTTGACCCGCCATCTGTTGCTGACCGTCGATGATAACCGCCTGGCGGTTGATCACCAGATGGCCGGGGTACTGCGTCAGTTGCGTGCCGATCCGGACGGCTTCGCGTCGCTGGCGCAGCGCCATTCTCACTGCCCGACTGCGCTGGACGGCGGCCTGCTGGGGTGGGTCAGCCGCGGCCTATTGTTTTCGGCGCTGGAGCATTGTCTGTTTGCGCTGGCGGCAGGAGAGTTAAGCGCACCGGTGGAGACCGAACTGGGTTTGCATCTGCTGCGCTGTGAGGCGATTCGCCCGGCGGCACCGTTGCCGGAAGCGGAAGCACTGGTTAAAGCGGGTGATTATCTGCGGTCGCAACGCCGACAGCAGCGTCAGCGCCAATGGTTGCGGACGTTGTAGAAGACCGCTGGCAAACCCTTAGTGGACACGCGACCAAGTGAATAAACTCTCAAGCAAAAGGCGACACACATGGCAAAACCGGTATTAACCCGCAAGAGGCCCGGGTTGTATGCGGGCCAGTGGGGGATTTTAAACTTTTGCTTTGACATGGGAGCTGATTGTTAAAACGAAGGTAACGATCAGATCCGCCAATCACCTGAAAGTTCGATTTATTCAACAAAACCCAATCGCTGTTGAATTTCTCTGTCCATAGCGAGCCATTATAGTGAAACGATGTCTATGAATCACACAAATTAGATAGTAGAAAATTTTTATATACGGACTGAATATTAATACGTTATTTGTATAGGCTTGCCTCTAGCTATAAAATCAAAATGTCAACGTAAGGTACAATTTTAATTACAGTTTCTCTTAAATCTGTACTGCCTATAATCGTGATCGAAAAATAACTCCGGAGTCTTTCCGGAGTTAATTAAATTATACATTAGGATAAATTTTATGGTAAAGGCTGATATCCGATGGAGTGTCAACTTCTCCCCAGGGATATTCATTCTTAGTTCCAAACACATGATGACCACTATTGAGGAGCTTAGAAAATAGATTTGTCATGTCGATGTTATCTATTTCATTTTGACTCAGCGATGAAATGAAATTTTCAATCCAACTCCATGCTTGCGGAGTGATTTTAAAAAGCCCCATGTATTGACCTTGAACTTCATCAAGACTTTTAATTCGCCCTCCAATACCCACGATTCTTCCATTATCTATTTTGAAACTTTCGAGATCGGATAGAGGATCTTCGTTTCGCTTCTTCCATAATTCCACCGCATTTGGATCATAGGTTAGGTTAATATCACCAGTGCTTTTTATTAGGGATTCAACCAAATGGTGAGAATAAAAAATATCGCCGTAGCTTACAAGACAGGTTTCTGTCTTAAGCCACTCACGGGCACATAGTAATGAGCTGAAAATACTTGTTCTTTCCCAGTTTTTATTGATAAATAGCTGGTTTACGTAAGGTTTAATCATCTCACTGCGATAACCACCTACGGCTGCAATCTTATTAACTCCACCTTTCCTTAAAGAATCGATCGCGCGTTGTAGCAATGATTGACCATTTAGTTCAACCAGCGACTTAGGTTTTTCATTTGTAATATCACCAAGGCGGCTTCCACGGCCAGCCACTAATAAAATACCTTTCATGCTATTCCGCTCCAAATATATCCTTGATTGTTTTAACATCATGAGGCATGGCTATGTTTTCTCTCTCAGGGTGCCACATAATCAGATGTATCTTTCTTTTTCTATCACTTACAGATTCAATAAAACCTTCTGCGGTCTTGCTTGTAACAGTGAATCCTTCAGGAATATGTCTAAACCCATAATTATGAAAAGAGTTTACTTCTATTTCTGTATCTATTTCTGTATCGTGAATTGAAATCTTATGCCGGGTAGCTACGTGTCCAGTAACAGGGATGATGGAACCACCAAAATGGCTTAGTACAGCTTGCATACCCCGGCAAACGCCATATATTGGTTTGGAATATTTAAGAGCCCACTCCAGGGCACGAACCTCAGTCAAATCTCTTGCATCCTGCTCGCCGCTTATTGCGTAACAATCACCGCCACCGCTGAAAATCACGCCTTCAGGATGAGATAGCAGTAATATTTTTTCTGCTAAATCAGCATCGTTTGGTAGATAGAGAGGTATCAGTCCACATGCCTGCATGAGCGACAACCAACGTTGGTCGAGGGTATCTCGCCATTCGTGACGTGAAGGCTCATACAATCGCATCATCGTAATAGCGACATGTTTCATGAGAGTATCTCTACTCGGCTGGCCGCACAGTCCATCAGCAACCGTTGCGCGCCTGCAAGGCGGTTTAGCGCCCTTTCACCTATACCGATAACGGCGGGAATGCCGAATTCTCTGGCTCGGATAGACATATGTGAATTTTCTCCGCCGTAAGCCGTAATGAATCCACTGATGCGACGGGTGAAAATCCAGTCAAAGCCGGGATCAGCATTTTCAATTAAAACAATAGTCCCCTCTATATCGTCAGAATGTGTATTTCCTGCTGTTAGAACTCGCACAGATGCTTCGGCCCTTTCTTTAGTGATGAAATTAGGTTTGGCAACATTAATTTCATGGGCGTACAGTGCATTAGCTGAGTCAATAATTGAGGGAGATCGTAAGCGACTCTTTGACTGCCAAATACGTTTATTTTCCTTTGCAACTGCATCGATACCATCGATATCACAGTATTTTTCATTGATGAAGTAATTTAGCGGGCTGTGACTTAATGTATCCCGATCAATGCGATGTAGTGCTCCCCATGCAGTAAGCGCGCTCAGAGCTTCAGAGACGAAAGCACCATAAAGATATTTGACCTTTTCTCGTGCCTCTACTGCATTGAGCGCGAAGGTGAAGAATTGTTTTACATGTATGTCCATTCCACAATGATGAAAAGCCTTTTGGATGCTGAGTAACAACTCACGAGAATCAGAAGTATTTTCCGCTGTTCTCACCGGTCTGACAGGTGGCGATAGCCAGTCAAAATATGAATCTGGACTTTCATCATAGCGAGCCACGTGTATATCATAAGTACCCGGACGAATATGACCATGTTTTCTCAAAAACAGTTTTTTATCTAAAAGGCAGAAGTCATCGGATAATTCCTGTCCAACCGTGCGGGCGCGCGATAAGAAATTATCGGTATATCCCTGAGGAACAATATTTTCCTGCTCTAAAGATTTTAATATGCTAGTAGCAATAAAGGCAGCTCGTGCTGAGCCAGCAAATATTTCGCCTATAACACTGGCATTACTGAGTGCGATACGGAAATGCTGTAACGGGTCTGTATCACGCAATCCTTTTCCTTTTAACTCATTTAAATTCTGCTCAATTCTGGGGAGCAACCGAAGATCGTTAGCGAATGGACCATTGTCTGAAATAATGTGTTCCGTCAACTTCAGTAATTCATCCAGATATAGTGAGATCTCTGCTTTATTTAAATTTTTTAACGCTGGTTGTGACGACGCACTCTTCAATGTGAGAGAAGGTGTAAAGCAAGTTGGTACAATGGCAAACTCAATTTTGTCGTGCAAAGCTGGATGCTGAGCAAGATGATGACAGCTAGTATTTACTACAGAAGAAACGATGTCGTGTGGCATTGATGCCGGAATGAATGACTCAATACTATAGGGAATGACGATATAGGGTGTACCCGCAAATGATGACATCAGCTTGTGACCCCGCATATCACGGTAACCATAGCGGAAACGAGCGGAAGCCCAATTTAGGTCGGTTATTAAGTATTTATAAAGATCAAACGCCAGTGTACGTGGTTTGACGCCAATGATTTCTGCCGGATTCCAGTCAGGCATTATGCCAAACAACGCGATTTTTTCCGTGTGTCCAGCTTGTAAGCGATCACATGCCTCTTTTAGCGACTTCGTCTCTTTTCTAATGAGTTTGAGAAATTCATGGTCTGAGCCAGGAGTGTTAAGCGCTGTCATTGGGCGTACCTGAAACAGCACCGGACCTTCTTTCGTTATCGCGAATTCAATGTCCAGTGCGGTCTGGGCCGTAATCAGTTGTACCTCCTGTAACAGCGCTATCATGCCTTTCAATACAGGGGGTTCATTTGCCACTTCATCTTTCAATGCAATCCATGACAGTACGTTTTCGCTACCTGAAGTTACACCGTCAGTCTGCCCGTCAACAGTGTAGTTTATGACATAATAGGGCAAGCCGGTTTCGGGATCGCGCGTCATTGCTACGCCACAAGCTAAAACATCCTGAGCCATTTTCTGTACTAATACTTCGTCCTCTGCAAGGGCACCATTATATGAGGCGATAACGTGAGATATCGCTGAGCATAATTCTGTCTCACCATTAACATTTGTAATAGAGTCATATTCCCCCGCTCCTGACTGTCCAGACCGATCTTCATTTCGGCAACTTGAACGAACAATCAGATTATCAGCCCCCAAGCTATTGATGATATTTTCAATGACCAGTGCTGAGTTTTCTTGCCATTTTCTGACAGTAAAACGGTACAACGGCATTATTGTTGCGCTACTGAGAATTGGCGTGAGTTTTGCCAACGTCCCAGCTTTACCATCAAAAGAGAAGGTGGTTAAACGGGTGGACTCCATTTCTACTTTCCTTTTAATCTCATTGTGAACGTCAGGTGACGGAGGAATAATTGTTTGGCTAATTATTCAAAATATTTTGCGAGTTCAAGGCCATAAATTTCATCTAACTCACACAAGAAACGGTGTCCTTTACGTGCAACTTCATAAGGGGCATCACCAAGAACAATAACATGACCAATAGTGCCAATATTTCCAGTATATACATTGACCTTTTGGCCGGGTTTTACCCATGCCGAGCAGAAATCAATATTGTAAGATTTCAACAGTTTTTCAAAACGAGCTTGGTTATAATCGTTACTGATTGCGCCACCATGACGTGAAGCTATAGTAACAACCGTACCTGCTCGCGTAAGCACGCTATCATTAATACTGATAGGTTCATCCAGATGAAGACGGATCAATAACTCGAAGGGATCGATATCTGTAATCATGCGATACATTTGAGGTGCAACACTACCCATCATGCGCGCATTAATTTCAACGAGGCATGGACCTTTTTCATCTCGTAAAAGCTCAACGTGATAAAGACCCACATCCAGTTTTAAAGCGGAAAAAATTGACTGTACATACTCTTTTATTTCATTACGTTCATCAGTATTGAGACCTGACGGCATCGTGGCGGTCATTTCTAGCATTTCACTATAAACTGAACGGAAGCGTACCGTGGTGGCGTAAACCTGCACGATGCCATTTTGTACTATTACTTCAGCGGAATGTAAGCTTCCATCAATATACTCTTCAACCAAATAGTCGCGGCTTACCAGGGTATCGATCATACGATCAGACTCTGCACGGCCCTCGCGTAATGTCTTAATGAAAGTCTCAAAATCTTCGCTGGTATCGCAGATGGCAGAAAATTGTTTTGCAAAACCTCTCGTAGGTTTAACCACGAACGGGAGTTCAATGTGTGGGGTAACGCCCGACACTAGTTGTTCTTCACTCAAAACCTGATATTCAGGTGAACGGATACCATTTTTTTTCAGCGTTTCTCGTAGCTGATTTTTTTGCACCGCATTGTTTAATGCAGAAAGGCTGGGATAGCGTAGATTAAAGCGCTCTGCTTCTCTGGCTACAGGAACAATTCCAGCCTCAGAGGTGCTGAGTAATGCGTCGATTGGGCGTTTCTCATTGAGGCGAACCAGCAGATCATGAAACTCTTCGCCATCCAGAGATTCAACTTCCAAAAATTGGTCGACGAATTCTAAGTGTGGTTTGAGCTTACTTTCATCATTACCGATTGAAATAGTTAAAAAAGAGGCATCTTTCTGTCTGATGAATGTGACATAACAGCCCATTCTTTTTGCTGCCTGAAAAGCCAATAAGCCGCTTACAGTGCTATCCACAAAAATAACATGCTTCATTTAAACGTTTCCTTATTGAGAAATAAAAATTCTTACTGCGACAAAAAGAATCAGAAACACTGAAATTGTTGGTAAGGCTGCATATTTGGGTATTCTTACATTAATTATCTGAACCAAAGAAATAAACAGGTTAAGCCAAATAAGATAAGGCAAAGCTACTTTATCGTATGCAACTAGCTGGAAAAATAATGAATAAATAACACCTGCATAGGTTGTTGGCAAACCACGATAGCTACCTGGATGACTGCCACTGATCACACTAAATAATGAGAGCCTGAGGCAACCTGACAGCAATAACATCATTCCTGAAGCAAATGATGCCCAACCTGGAATAATGTGGAAAATAATTAAAGCGGGAGCCACACTAAAATTTAAAAGATCAGCAAGACTGTCGAGTTGCTTACCAAATTCCCTGTTTTGTTTTTTTCAGTTAACCATGTGCGAGCAATATAACCGTCTAGAAAATCTAATACAGCTGCTGAACATAATGCAATAGCCGAAAGATAAATATTATCTGTATATGCAAGATAGATTGATGAAAGTGACAATCCCACATTAATCGTGGTCAGTAAATTCGCCAAATCCATAAATTTCACAAACGGAAATGCTGACGTTATTGCGCCCATATATTTTACCCTTTATAGCTTATAGTAGTTTTGCCTGCTTCGAAAAACAGGCATTGATTTATTTTCTTTCTTTGCTGAGTGATACGTAGCATAAGAAATATGCTATCGCAAAAAATACGGCTACTACATAAAGGTGTGAATATTGTGTCAGTACTGACCCAATGAATATTGAAGTGATCATTCCAATATAGACACCAGCATATTGCATAGCGGCAATCATTGGCATGTCTTTGACATCACTCTTTAAAACGATATCTGACTGCAATTTGAAAAAAGCAAGTTCAAAAAAGAATATATAGAGGAAATAGGTTAGATAGCTGATGAAAACATTAATACCGAGCGATGTGAAAATCATGAATAGGGCACTGATGATTGCCATGTATAACGGATTAAATTTCACTCCCTTTCGATTATAAATGAAGTAAAATATCGCACCGGTTAGGGCTGCGCCACTATTGACTAACTGAAGATATCCAACAAAATTTTCAGGCAAATTCAAAACATGCGATGGTAATGTAACGCGGGATACATTAAAAAACCCCTGAAAGAAAGTAATAAAAACGATGAAATTAAGGAATGCTTTCTTTAAAGGTGCATTATCTGAGAGTAGAGCAACAAACGATTTTAGTGACCGTGTTTGCGCTTTTCCTTCCTGATGTAAGTTGAGTTTAGGTAAAAGGAACGATGCCAGTACCGAAGCGATGAACAATACTGAAATCATCGACATTGCTAATTGTGGCGACATTTCGCCTTTAATACTTCCCATCAGCATTCCTGCCAATCCACCAGCGATAAACTGTGCTGTGAGGGTGAGTGGTACTGTGGTTTCAATTTTGTCTCCACTAAAATAATGCTTAATGGCAACTATACGGCCGACTCGTTGAAGTGCGTCAATTGAACCAATTACTAGCCCACCAAGCAGCGCGAAGGTTGGTATTCGGTGAATCAAACTGAATATAACGAGTGTACAAATAGCAGCAACAAGATTACTCATCATAAGCAGTTTACGAGGAGAGGTTTTTTCCGCAATACCTTGTACTTGATTTACAAAAATTACGGGTAAAATCATCGGTGCATAAAGCACTGCCTGTGAAAGTATAATGTTCCCGGTTGCATGATAAATATACCATGAAAGGTATATATAACATAAAGTTGAAGCACTTATTGAGCAGAGGTTAACTGCCCAAATTAATCGGCTTATCCATACAGATGAGTACGTTTGCAGTGTCCGTTCTTCCATAGCGGTAATCCTAATCAAATTCCCGCCATGTCATCGAAATGAAACATAAGGCGTTTAAACTTGAGAAATTTAGTCTCATTAACCTATCTGCTTAAACTTTTTATGTCAATTAATGTAAGCATCCCATTTTATTATTTTTTATGTTATCAACGCATAATGCTAAAAACCTACCTGATTCTATAATTTAGTCTAAATAAATAATAATCTTAATGATTTTATTCTGATTTGTCAGGATCTATGAGCACATTTAACTTTGCTAATGAGGCTTTTTATCTAATGAATCCATTTGATACATATCGTTTCCGTCCTCATAGCATGAAAAAATTAGTCCAAGGATTTTTGTTAGATGTTTCCCTGAGTGCGTTGAATCAGTAGGCACTGTTAAGTGCTCTCAATTTAATGCATTTTTATCAATCGATTACTGTCACTTCGATTGTTATTCAAGGCCAGCTTTTTATTTTCATGAATATTATTTGTTAATATAATTATTATATTAATCCTAATAACTTTGATAAATAATCTATCTCCTGAAGGGAATTCAGTCCGAATTGTGCGATCCAGTAACAGCATTGAGTTATGCCGACCGTATATTGATCCCCGATGGATAACGACGACTGATGGCTTTTGAATAAATCAGAATCAGCCGACAAGGGTCTCCCTGTCAGGCTCCTGTTACGTGATGTGGATGCTCTGCGACATACCCTATAACGTCATCCGGTTCAGGGCTTTCACCATGAACTGATCCTACCCACCATTAGTGGACACGCGACTCAGTGAGTAAACTTTCAAGCAAGAGCCGACACCCGCCCGGCGCGGGCGACCCGGTCTGTTGCCTGACAGAGCAACAGCCGGGAGCGATGATGTGAGATGAAAGAGCTGACGGCACCGGGGCAGCCGCGCAGCATTACAGGATAGCGGACTTGATTTGCGCCAGCCAGTTGTCGAGGCGCTGCTCCGTCAGGTCGTGCTGGTTGTCCTGATCCAGCACCAGGCCGACAAACCGGTCTTCCTGCAATGCGGCGGAGGCGTTGAACTCGTAGCCGTCGCTCGGCCAGTCGCCCACTACGCGCGCGCCCAGATCGGTCATGACGTCGTAGAGCGGTTTCAGGCCGCTGGCGAAGTTGTCCGGGTAGCCTTGTTGATCCCCCAGCCCGAACAGTGCGACGATTTTCCCTTTCAGGTCGGCACCCGCCAGTTCATCAGCGAATTCCAGCCAGGACGGCGCCTCGCAACCGGCTTCGATGCCGGGCAACTGCCCGTCGCCCAGCGTCGGGGTGCCCAGCAGCAGTACCGGATAGGACAGAAAAGTCTCCAGCGAGGTGCGGTTAATGTTGACCGGCGCGTCTGCCGTCTCGCCCAGTTTCTGATGAATCAGTTTGGCGATTTTGCGGGTTTTGCCGGTATCGGTGCCAAAGAAAATGCCAATGTTCGCCATAGCGGTGCTCCTGATTACGTGATGAAAAGAAAATGCAGGGCGATGAAGTGAAGCAGCCCTCCCGGAAGGTGACGTCAGGCCGTTCATTCATGCTGTGAATCCTGCTGCGAACCCTGTGGTTACACATACGGTTTTGCGAATCCCGTGCCAGTTTTGGCTGACGCGCCACATGGATTTTTCTGCACATTAATGGCGCACGATCGCACTTTTTTTGTGCTTTTTTTGTACTGGCAGCGTGGCTTTTTCCTTGATAAAGCTACACGGCAACGGGGTTTGGTGGTTTTTGGCGGCAAAACAGGGATCCGGATCAATGTTTAGTCGGCTTAATCAATAAAGGGTGCAGTGTTTGCATGGTTATTCTGCGTTAGTCGCCCGTTTGGCGGGGTGTCGCAGCCTGCGACAAATTGTCGAAAAGCCGACATCTTCGCCACCAAACCGTAAGGGAGCACCCTATGTCTATGCATGTGATGGCGGAATCTTTTCCGCTGGGCGAAATCGCCAGCCACTTGTCCCGGCAGCATCCGTCGCTGTTTTCGACGGTGGTGGAACAGTCGTCGGTGGCAATCTCCCTGACCGACCCGCAGGCCCACATCGTGTACACCAACCCGGCGTTTTGCCGCCTGACCGGTTACAGCCTGCCGCAACTGCTCGGACAGAATCACCGTATTCTCGCCAGCCGGCAAACCCCGGCCGAGCTGTATCAGGCGCTGTGGCAAACGCTATTGCAGGGGCGTGCCTGGCGCGGTCAATTGATCAACCGCCGCTGCGACGGCAGCCTGTATCTGGCCGAAATCGATATCACGCCGATTTTCAATTCCCGCGGCGAGATCGAACACTATCTCGGTATGCACAAGGACATCAGCGCCGGCTATGCGCTGGAGCAACGGCTGCGCAACCACATGACGCTCATCACCGCGGTGCTGAATAATATTCCGGCGGCGGTGGTGGTGGTAGACGAGCAAGACCGGGTGATCATGGATAATCTGGCCTACAAGACGCTGTGCGCCGATTGTGGCGGCCGTGAGCTGCTGGCGGTGCTGGATTATCCGGCCAATAAGTCGGCGCTGTTGCAAGGCGCGGCGCTGCCGGTCACCATCCGCGGCATGGTGCGCTGGTTGACGCTCGGCTGCTGGGCGCTGCCCGGCGTCAATGAAGAAGCCAGCCGCTATTTCACCGATACCGCGCTGCCGCGTACGCTGATCGTCATCAGCGACTGTACCGAACAGCAGCAGCAACACCAGCAAGGGCGGCTCGACCGCCTCAAACAGCAGATGACCAACGGCAAACTGCTGGCGGCGATCCGCGAATCGCTGGATGCGGCGCTGATTCAGCTCAATTGCCCACTCAATATGCTGGCAGCCGCCCGTCGGCTTAACGGCGAAGACCGCAGCAATGTAGCGCTTGAATCCGCCTGGCGCGAAGGCGAAGAGGCGGTGGCGCGGCTGCAAGCCTGTCGCCCGTCGCTGGATTT
The DNA here is from genome assembly GCF_000406105.1 of Dickeya chrysanthemi NCPPB 402. NCBI lineage: Bacteria > Pseudomonadati > Pseudomonadota > Gammaproteobacteria > Enterobacterales > Pectobacteriaceae > Dickeya > Dickeya chrysanthemi. Next base: position 491,299 of record NZ_CM001974.1, read on the forward strand.
CGAACCGGCGGCGGACTGGCCGGTCGGTACGCTGGCCGACGATCTGGCCGCGCTGTATCACACTCGCTTTACCGGCGGCGACCAACTGAGCTGTGAACTGGAAACGCCGCAACTGGCCGGATTTGGCCAGCGCACCCAGATTCTGGCCTGCCTCAGCCTGTGGCTGGACCGTACGCTGGCGCTGGCGGGAGAAATCCGCCCCTTCGCACTGGCAGTACATGTGTTCGCCCGGCAGGACGGCGACTGGCTGGCGTTGTATCTGGAGGACAACGTGCCGCTGGAACAGGTGCGTTACATCACCCCCCAGACCGCACTCACCTCGCCGGGCAAAGGCATGGAACTACGCCTGATTCAAACGCTGGTGGCGCATCATCAGGGCACGATAGACCTGACTTCCCGCCCAGGCGGCGGCACCTGTCTGACTCTGCGTTTCCCGCTATCAGCCTCACTCACCGGTTTTTCCACTTCACTCACAGGACACACGACTTCACTCACAGGAGGCTCAAAATGACCCAGGCACCCAATACGGGACACGTGGTATGGCGTTTTGATTTGTCTCAACAGTTTACGGCGGTGCAACGCATCAGTGCGGCGTTGAGCCGGGCGACCGAGGTGGGGCAAGCGCTGCAGGCGGTGCTGCGGGTGCTGCACGATGATGCCTTTATGCAGCACAGCATGATCTGCCTGTATGACCCGCAACGTGGCGCGCTGAGGGTAGAGGCGCTGTACTGCGAGGATCAACGGGTTGCCTCCAGCAGCAGCCAGGTGTGTTACCGGCCGGGCGAAGGGCTGGTGGGCGCGGTGATGGCTCAGCGTCAGCCGTTGGTATTGCCGCGCGTGGCGGATGACCAGCGTTTTCTCGACCGGCTTAACCTGTACGACTACGAGCTGCCATTTATCGGCGTGCCGTTGTTGGGCATTGAACAACAGCCGATCGGCGTGCTGGCGGCGCAGCCGATGGCGCGTTATGAGGAGCGTCTGCCGGCCTGTACCCGTTTTCTGGAAACGGTCGCCAGCCTGGTCGTGCAGACGGTGCGGTTGATGCGTGCGCCCCAGCGTGACGGCGAGCCGCCGTCGGTGGTGAATCGCCCGGCTGCCTGCAAGACGCCCCGGCCGTTCGGTTTTGACAACATGGTGGGAACCAGCGCGGCGATGCGCCAGACGTTGGAGATTATCCGTCAGGTATCGCGCTGGGACACCACGGTGCTGGTGCGCGGCGAGAGCGGCACCGGTAAAGAGCTGGTGGCGAACGCCATTCACTACAATTCACCGCGAGCGGCGGCGCCGTTCGTGAAATTCAACTGTGCCGCGTTGCCGGATAACCTGCTGGAAAGCGAGCTGTTCGGCCATGAAAAAGGCGCTTTCACCGGTGCGGTGCGTCAGCGTAAAGGGCGCTTTGAACTGGCGGACGGCGGCACGCTGTTTCTGGATGAAATCGGTGAAAGCAGCGCCTCGTTTCAGGCCAAACTGCTGCGCATCCTGCAGGAAGGGGAGATGGAGCGGGTAGGCGGCGACGAAACCCTGCGCGTTAATGTGCGGATTATCGCCGCCACCAACCGTCATCTGGAGGAAGAGGTGCGCGCCGGCCATTTCCGTGAAGATCTCTATTACCGGCTGAACGTGATGCCGGTGTCGCTGCCGCCGCTGCGCGAGCGGCAGGAGGACATCGTCGAACTGGCGCAGTTTCTGGTGAAGAAGATCGCCGCGCATCAGGGGCGGACGCTACGCATCAGCGACGGCGCCATCCGCCTGCTGATGGGGTACAACTGGCCGGGCAACGTACGCGAACTGGAAAACTGTCTGGAACGGGCGGCGGTGATGACCGATACCGGGTTGATCGACCGTGACGTGATTCTGTTTAACCACCACGACGCAGTACCGATGGTGAACAAACCAACGTCGCCGGCCGCTGCCGAAGAGGGCTGGCGCGACCAGAATCTGGATGAACGCCAGCGGTTGATCGCCGCGCTGGAGAAAACCGGCTGGGTACAGGCCAAGGCGGCGCGGTTGCTGGGGATGACGCCGCGGCAGGTGGCCTATCGCATCCAGATTATGGACATCAATATGCACCGTTTGTAAGCGGCCGTCGGGATTAGAGTGTGTGGCACGATTGTGGTGTGTGGCCGATTGTGGCATGTGGCACATTGTCGGCCGAATGCCACAATCCCGACAAAACCGCCTGGCGGTTTCATTTTTATCATATTGTTTTTAAAGTAATAAATTTTTACATCGTACGGTATGGCTCTTGCACTCTCCGGGTATGATTCCTTTTTTCATATAGGCCATGACCATGACATCCTGCCCTTCCGCATCCGGTTGCCGTTCCGACCAGACCGACCGTTTTACTCCGTTGCAAGCCAGCAAAGTGGCGCATCACCCCTGCTACTCGGTGAGCGGGCACCACCACTACGCCCGTATGCATCTGGCGGTGGCGCCTGCCTGTAACCTGCAGTGCAACTACTGCAATCGCAAATACGATTGCAGCAACGAATCTCGCCCCGGCGTGGTGTCCGAACTGTTGACGCCGGAACAAGCGGTGGCGAAAGCGCATCAGGTGGCGGCGGCCATCCCGCAGTTGTCGGTAGTCGGCATTGCCGGGCCGGGCGACCCGCTGGCGAATATCGCCCGCACCTTTCGCACCCTGACGCTGCTGCGCGAGCAGTTGCCGGACCTCAAGCTATGCTTGTCCACCAACGGCCTGATGTTGCCGGAGGCGGTGGACAGGCTGCTGGATGTCGGCGTCGATCACGTCACGGTAACGGTCAACACAGTCGATGCGGATATTGCAGCGCGGATCTATGCCTGGCTGTGGCTGGACGGCGATCGTTATACCGGGCGCGAGGCGGGCGCGATCCTGCTGGAACGCCAGCAGGAGGGGATCCGGCGGCTGACGGAAAACGGCGTGCTGGTGAAGATCAACTCGGTGCTGATCCCCGGCATCAACGATCGGCATTTGTTCGAGGTTAGTCGGCAGGCGCGGCGCTGGGGCGCATTTTTGCACAACATCATGCCGTTGATCGCCCGGCCGGAACACGGCACGGTGTTCGGCCTTAACGGCCAGCCGGAGCCGGATGCTGAGGCACTGGCGGCGGTGCGGGCGACGTGCGGCGCGGCGATGCCGCAAATGGCGCATTGTCAGCAGTGTCGGGCAGACGCCATCGGTATGCTGGGGGAAGACCGCAGCCAGCAATTCCGGTTGTCGTCGTTGCCCGCCGAGCCGCAACCCTACCTGCCGCTGTTGCACCAGCGTGCGCAGGTGCACGCCAGCATCGCGTCTCGCGGCGAGTCGGAGGAGCCGGGCGCTTGTCTGGTGGCGGTGGCGTCATCCGGCGGTGAAGTGATCGACTGCCATTTCGGCCATGCCGATCGCTTTCAAATTTACAGCCTGTCGGCGGCGGGCGTGGTGCTGGTCAACGAACGTTTTGCACCTAAATACTGTCGCGGCGCCGATGACTGCGAACCTGCCGACAGCGAGGAACGCATGACGGCGATGCTGGCGTTGTTGGCGGATGTAGAAGCGGTGTTTTGCGCCCGCATCGGCTACGCGCCGTGGCAAAAGCTGGAGCAGCAGGGGATCCAACCCTGTGTGGAAGGGGCCTGGCAGAATATCGCCGAGGTGCTGGGCCGCTGGTGGCGGCAACGCCGGCAGGCGCGGCAGGCTGGAGAACGCGCACAGGGGGCGGCCTGATGACCGGGGCGGAGTACTGGCTGCGACGGCTGCTGACGCTACATGACGCCGGTACGGGCTGTTTCCCCCGGCAAATGGGGCTGGATGAGACGGCCTGGCTGGCTTTGCGGCAACGGCTGAACCAGCCCGCGCCGGGAACGAACGCTACGCGGGATCAGCGCCAGTCGCTGATGAGTGAACTGCAGCAACATCGGCGGGAGGAGCGGGCGCAACTGGCCGACTGGCTGTATGGCTATCAGGTGGCGGACGGCGCGCCGATGCATCAGCTTATCGCCAGCGCCTCGTTGGGTTTCAACCATCTGTGGCAGGATCTGGGGCTGGATTCCCGCGCCGAATTGCGGTTGCTCATGGCGGATTGTTTCCCCGAGTTGGTCGCGCTGAATCATCAAAACATGCGCTGGAAAAAGTTCTTCTACCGCCAGCGCTGCCTGCAGCAGGACGGTGAACTGGTGTGCCGATCCCCCAGTTGCGATGACTGTTGCGAATGGTCATTGTGCTTTGCGCCGGAAGGGGCGCAGTAGTCTAATTATCCCTTACCTGAGTCAGCCCAACGGGATGAAATGAGAGACATCCTGTCTCTCACCGGAGGCCAGCCGTTGGCAGGTCAAATTCGGTCCCGACGAATTTGTCACTCTCTTGCCGCCTTCCTGCAACCCGAATTATTTTGGTTATATTTCTTATTACTTTACTTGCCGTTTTTATTATGAATATATCTTTTGGCTATTTTAAGGTAATTAATTAAATAAAAGAAAAGTACAGCCGATATAGAGACCTGTATCCTAAATAACTCGTGTGGTATGCCTGATACACTTCATGCTGACGGTGAGTTAGCTGCCTTTCTGGCTTATTTCATTGATTTCATCCTGAAGAGGTAACACGTATGTGTTAGAAACGTGTTATTCGGTAGTTCGAATTGTTTGAGGAATGATATCTATTCGAAACAAGGAGTGTTAAATAAAATGGTTATTCAATACAAATCTATAAAAACAAACGATGTATTTTTTCATTTTAGAGGTGTCAAATGAGTATTATTCGTAACATCAGGATTAGGATTATGATGCTGGCTATCCTGATTATATTTACTTTGTTATGGGGCGGCGTCTCTTTCTTCTCTTTGTATTCGCTCAACAGCCTGACGGACGAAATCGGCCTGACGAATGTGCAGCAAATTAACGGCGATATTATCAATGGCGCCAGTGATCGTTACTACAAAGTTAAATTGACGATGGATGAAGCGCTGGCTGCCGGAGATAACAGTAGCCGCGAGCGCTCATTGCTTAACGAGGCCGCAGGCGATGTGGAGTTTTTAAAGGGTGGGTTGGCGCAATTTAAAGTGACTGACCATGCCAATATCAGCACGAAATCCATTGATGATATTTATAACAGCTCTTACCAGCTATTCAGCGAAGCCATTGTGCCGATGCTGGACGCGGCCAGGCAGAATAATCACGATGCCTATGCAAAACTCATGTCGGAAAAATATAACCCGTTACGGGTAAAATTCACTACTGCCATCAATGAATACAATCAGATTATTAAAAATCTGAAAACCGAAGCGCAGGGGCGTATTTCAGCCTGGGTGTACTGGTGTAAGGTGACGCTGATCGTCGCCATGATTATCGGCTTAGGTGTGGTGTTATTAACCGACCGTTATCTGGCTATTCATATGGGTCGTCCGCTGGAGCAAGTGAAAGCGCACTTGCAAATTCTGTCGAATGGGCAATTGGACACCACTGTCGATGAAATGGGGCGCAATGAAGTGGGGCAACTCATTCCATTCGTTCACACCATGCAGAATAACTGGATAAAAACAGTCGCCGAGATTCGCCGAAGCGCCAGTGAGATTTATCATGGCAGCAGCGAAATCGCTGCGGGAAATAGCGACTTATCCTCACGCACCGAAGAGCAGGCCGCCGCGTTGAGTGAAACCGCCGCCAGCATGGAACAATTGAGCGCGGTGGTGAAACAAAACGCCGATAACGCTCAACAGGCCAGCGTGTTGGCCAGGGATGCCTCCACCGCCGCCAACAACGGCGGCGGCGTGGTGCAGGCGGTCAGTCACAGCATGCAAAATATTACCCAAAGCTCGCAGAAAATCGCCGACATCATCAACGTGATCGACGGTATTGCCTTCCAGACCAATATTCTGGCGTTGAATGCGGCGGTGGAAGCGGCGCGTGCCGGCGAAGCCGGGCGAGGGTTTGCGGTGGTGGCGAGCGAGGTCAGAAGTCTGGCGCAGCGTAGCGCGCAGGCGGCGAAAGAAATCAAAACCCTGATCGACGAATCGGTAGACAATGTCAAAAATGGTTACGAGCAGGTGTCGCTGGCCAGCAAGTCGATGGAAGACATCCTGAAATCGGTCACCAATGTGACGGATATCATGGGGGAAATCGCGTCGGCATCCAGCGAGCAAAGCAAAGGGATTTCTCAGGTGGGAACGGCCATCACGCAAATGGACAGCGTAACGCAGCAGAACGCGGCGTTGGTTGAACAGTCTTCGGCGACGTCCGCCTCGTTGGAAGAGCAGGTTCACCACCTGAACGAGATTGTCGCGGTGTTCAGACTGCCCGGCGTAGCCGATGCATCGGCGGCGCGTCGGGTACATAAACCGGCCGGCAAGGTGGCGGCACTAACGAATCTGAACACGGCATCAGCACCGCAGAAATCCGGCGACGACTGGACATCGTTCTGATCCCTGCCGCGTCGGACGTGACGCGAGACGAATCGGGATCGACCTGACGGGCGCGGCGACGAATGGGTGGCCGCGCCCGTTTTTTATCGGCATGTTTTTTATCGCATTAATAGGCCGTGCAACCGAAACCGAGCGTATCGCGTATGAACGGCGATGACGGTCATATCACACGTCGCCGTACTACTGACGATACAGCCGTACTACTGACGATACAGCCGTACTACTGACAGTACAGCCGTACTACTGGCAATACATGCGAAACAGCTTGGCGAGTTGAGTACCCATCGGCGACAGCATGGTGTCTTTGCGTTGAATCAGATAGAAGGTGGCTTTGGGCAGCGGCTGCTCCAGTTCCAGTACCCGCAGGCGTTCACCGAGAATCGGGTCGCGGATGACATCCCGTGACAGAATGCTGATGAAGTCGGTTTTGGCGACCAGACTGACGCTCGACATCAGCGTTTCGCAGGTGACGCTGATACGCGGTGTCATCGGTAACGTGGCAAAGAGATCAAACAGTTGCTTATAGTAACTGCCACGTGGCGTGGGCATGGTCCACTCGTAGTCCAGTAAATCCTCCAACGAACGCGCTTGCTGAATCGGGTGATCGCGCCGTACCACCACGCAGTACTCCTTTTCCATCAGTTTTTCATATAACAGTTCGTTATCATAAGCTGAACCGGAATAGGTATTAACGGTAAAATCCAGCTCTCCTTGCCGCAACTCGTGGATCATCGCCACCAGTTGTCCTTCGGTGATCCGCAGTTTGACTTGCGGGTACAGCCGGTGAAAGCGGCTGACCACCTCCGGCATTACCGTGTGGGCGACGCTGGCGCCGACACCGATATTAACCCGCCCGCTGGCTTGTCCGAGCCGTTGCTGAATATCTTCGCGGGCGACGCGCAACTCTTCCATGATCAGACTGGCGTGGCGGAAATAGGCTTCGCCGCAGTCGGTCAACACCATGCCCTGACGGTGGCGCAGGAACAGGCGTGCGCCCAGATAGGCTTCCAGTTCCTGAATGGATTTGGTCAGCGCCGGCTGCGACAGGTTGAGCTGGCGTGATGCGGCCCGGATACTGCCGTGGCGCGCCACTTCGACGAATGATTGCAACTGATGTAGCTTCACGTTCTGGCTCATCGCGTTCTCCTGGCTCTGTTTTGGTGATAACCACGATTTATCACGCCAAAGATCCTGACATCTTATTCACTCTGGTGGGTTTGTGTACATTTTTTTCAGTTGCATGACGGCGCGTGATGCGAGCGTCATCGTTCAGGACACCACCAGAGAAAACAGGCTTATGCACTCAGATGATCTTTATTCCGATTTATCACAACGCGTAGAACACCTTATCCCGTGGTTGCGGGAAACCCGCCGCGATTTGCATAAATATGCGGAATCCGGTTGGCTGGAATTCCGCACGGCGACACGGGTTGCCGAGGCGCTGCATCAGATGGGGTATCGGTTGCAGCTCGGGCGCGAGGTGATCAACGCCGACGCTCGCATGGGGTTGCCGCCGGACGAGGTATTGCAGGCGCAGGAACAGCGAGCGCTGGCGCAGGGCGCGCTGCCGCAGTGGTTGCCCTATTTCTCCGGCGGTTTTACCGGCATCGTGGCGACGCTGGACACCGGGCGTCCCGGCCCGGTTATCGGCTATCGCGTTGATATGGACGCGCTCGATCTGAACGAACAACTGGCGGACGATCACCGCCCCTTCCGCGAAGGGTTTGCGTCCTGCAATAACGGCATGATGCATGCCTGCGGCCATGACGGTCACACCACCATCGGGTTGGGGCTGGCACAGGTATTGATGGCGATGCGCGATCGTCTGTGCGGCACCATCAAGATTTTGTTCCAGCCGGCGGAAGAGGGCACCCGCGGCGGTAAGTCGATGGCGGAAGCAGGCGTGGTGGATGACGTGGATTATTTCACCGCCATTCACATCGGCACCGGCATTCCGAACGGCCATTTGGTGTGCGGCAACGACACGTTTATGGCGACCACCAAGCTGGACGTCAGCTACCGCGGCGTGGCGTCTCACGCCGGCGGCCGACCGGAAGAGGGGCGCAACGCCCTGCTGGCGGCGGCGCAGGCTACGCTGGGGCTGCACGCCATTCCACGCCACAGCGGCGGTAGTTCACGCATCAACGTGGGTGTGCTGCAGGCCGGCACCGGGCGCAATGTGGTGCCGTCGCACGCCACCCTGAAAGTGGAAACCCGCGGCGCCACCAACGAGGTTAACGAATTTATCTATCAGCAGGCGTTGAAGGTGATCGAGGGGGCTGCTCTGATGCACGGCGTCGAGGTGGATGTGGCGCTGATGGGGGCCGCCCAGTGTAGCCAGCCCAGCCCTGAATGGGTGGAGTTTATTCACCGTCAGGCCGGGTTGGTCGGCGAGCTAACCCACATTATCGACCGTAAAGACGGCGCGGCGGGCTCGGAAGATGCCACCTACCTGATGGAGCGGGTAAAAGCGCACGGCGGCCTGGCCTCTTACGCCGTGTTCGGCACCGAACTCAGCGCTGGTCATCACAACGAGAAATTCGATTTTGACGAAAGCGTGATGGCGGTGGCGGTGAAAACGCTGGCGCTGCTGGCGCTCAATATCCACGCGTTTGGGGAGGCGTAATGACCCAGACGATCGTCGAATTTGTTAACGACACGCTGGCCGCCCGCGCGCAACAGTTGGTCGCCATCGCCGATGATATCTGGGACCACCCGGAAACCCGGTTTACCGAGCACTACTCGGCCGAACGGCTGGCCGGCGCGCTGGAAGCGGAAGGCTTCAGCGTGCAGCGCGGCGTTGCCGGCATCGATACCGCGTTTGTCGCCAGCTTCGGCAGCGGCCAGCCGGTGGTGGCGCTGTTGGGCGAGTTTGACGCGCTGGCTGGGTTGAGCCAGCAGGCCGGTTGCGCAGTACCGGCGCCGCTGGCGGCGGGCGGCAACGGTCACGGCTGCGGTCATAATCTGCTCGGCACCGCTGGCCTGGGCGGTGTACTGGCAGTGAAAGCCTGGCTGGAACAACATCCGCAGGTCGGCACCCTTCGCTTTTATGGCTGTCCGGGGGAAGAGGGCGGTTCCGGCAAAACCTTCATGGCGCGTGAAGGCGTGTTTGACGACGTGGACGCGGCGCTGGCCTGGCATCCGGAAACCTTCAGCGGCATGTTCTGCACGCCGACGCTGGCCAACATTCAGGCCGCATTCCGTTTCAAAGGAGTGGCGGCACATGCGGCGGCGGCACCGCATCTGGGGCGCAGCGCGCTGGATGCGGTAACGCTGATGAACACCGGTGCGAATTTCCTGCGTGAACACATCATTCCTGAAGCCCGGCTGCATTACGCCGTGACCGACACCGGCGGTCATTCGCCCAACGTGGTGCAGGCGGACGCCGAAGTGTTGTATCTGGTGCGCGCGCCGCAGATCGATCAGGCGCAGGCCATCTATGAGCGGGTGGTGAATATCGCCCGCGGCGCGGCGCTGATGACCGACACCACCCTGACGGTGCGTTTCGACAAGGCTTGTTCCAACTATGTCCCCAACCGGACGCTGGAACAGGCGATGTACGGTTTTTTACAGGCGTTCGGCGTACCGGTGTATAGCGAACAGGAGCAAACGTATGCCGCCGACATCGTGCGGACGCTGAGCGCCGAAGACATCGCCAGCAATCTGGCGACCCTCGCCCGTACCGGCGGCACGGCCGGTCAGGCGTTCAGCCGTTCGCTCAGCGGCCATGCGCTGACTACTCAGGTCGCGCCCTATGCCCCGACCGAGGCTGTGCTTTCCGGCTCCACCGACGTCGGGGATGTGAGCTGGCTGGTGCCGACCGCCCAGTGCTTCAGTCCCTGCTATGCGCTGGGTACGCCGTTGCATACCTGGCAAGCGGTGGCGCAGGGGCGTACCTCGCTGGCGCATAAGGGGATGCTGCTGGCGGCGAAAGTGATGTCGGCCACCGCGCTGGCGCTGTTTACCGATAGCACGTTGTTGCAGGCCTGCCGACAGGAATGGCAACAGCAACGTCAGGAAACGCCTTACCGCTGCCCGATCCCGGCCGGTATCCGGCCATCACCCTTATCACATTGATTTGACGGTTTTTATTGAAGTTTTGCCAAGGGGGGCGCTGCGTTGCGCCGTTCCCGCAACGCAGCTCTGGGCCGGATAAGCCGAGTCGCGCGGCTGCCCGAAAAGCGATGACACCCGTTACAGCAGTACCGATCACAACAACCACAACCACATCAATCACAACAACACAACCAGATAAAAATTCAGTACAGAGGGGAAAAACATGAGTGTGACAGCGGAAAGCCGTCAGCCGCAGCCGGGCGGGCTATTTCAGTGGGTAGAGCGGGTGGGGAACAAAATTCCCAATCCGTTTCTGTTGTTTGTCTACCTGATTGCCGCGCTGATGGTGGCCAGCGCGCTGTTTTCCTGGTTTGGCATTACCGCCACCAACCCGGCCAACGGTGAAGTGGTGCGGGTAAAAAACCTGCTCAGCGTGGAAGGGCTGCAATGGATGTTGCCCAACGTCATCAAGAACTTCAGTGCCTTTACTCCGCTGGGCGCCATTCTGGCGCTGGTGCTGGGCGCCGGGCTGGCGGAGCGCGTCGGCCTGCTGCAAACGCTGATGTACAAAATGGCCTCGCGGGTCAGCGCCCGTTATGCCAGCTACATGGTGCTGTTTATCGCCTTTTTCAGCCACATTTCGTCGGATGCCGCGCTGGTGGTGATGCCGCCGCTGGGCGCGCTGATTTTTCTGGCGGTCGGCCGTCATCCGGTGGCCGGTCTGCTGGCGGCGATTGCCGGCGTCGGCTCCGGTTTTACCGCTAATCTGCTGATCGTCACCACCGATGTGCTGTTGTCGGGGTTGAGTACCGAATCGGCCAAGGTGATTAACCCGGCGGTACATGTCAGCGTCATTGATAACTGGTTTTTTATGGCGGCCTCGGTAGTTGTGCTGACCATCGCCGGCGCGTTGCTGACGGACAAATTCATCGAGCCGCGCCTGCCGCCGTATCAGGGCGAGCGTAACGAAAACCTGTCCCGGTTGACGCCGGAACAGAACCGCGGCCTGCGCGCCAGCGGCATCGCCGCGCTGGTATTCATTGCTATCGTGGCGCTGCTGGTGGTGCCGGAGTGGGGGCCGCTGCGCGATCCGGTCAAGCATACCGTCATGCCGTCGCCGTTCATTCAGGGCATCGTACCGCTGATCATTGCGTTTTTCTTTGTGGTGTCGATTCCTTACGGCATGGTTACCGGTCAGATTAAGTCCCAGAATGACCTGCCGCAGCTGATGGTGGACCCGATGAAAGGCATGGCCGGTTTTATCGTCATGGTATTTCCGCTGTCGCAGTTCGTGGCGTTCTTCAACTGGAGCAACATGGGCAAGTTTATCGCCATCGGGCTGACCGACTTGCTGGAGTCGCTGGGGATGACGGGCATTCCGGCGTTTGTCGGGCTGATCTTCCTGTCGGCGTTTCTGTGTATGTTCATTGCCAGCGGTTCGGCTATCTGGTCGATTCTGGCGCCGATCTTCGTGCCGATGTTTATGTTGCTGGGCTTTCATCCGGCGTTTGCTCAGATTGTGTTTCGGGTGGCGGATTCCTCGGTGATCCCGCTGGCGCCGGTATCGCCGTTCGTTCCACTATTTCTTGGCTTTTTGCAGCGTTATCACAAAGAGGCGCAACTGGGTACGTATTACTCGCTGGTACTGCCGTATCCGCTGGTGTTTTTTACCGTCTGGCTGGTATTGCTGCTGGCGTGGTATCTGCTGGGGCTGCCAATCGGGCCGGGGGTTTATCCGCATTTATAGTCGTCATACGGCATGACGTTGATTGAAAACCGGCGGTGTTAATCGCCGGTTTTTATTTATACCCGTCTACTTCAAGTTGCAGGTGCGTTGGCTGCGTGACTCGGCCCATCAATGGGCCTCGCCCTTCGGGCCGCTGCAAGCAGCGTTCAAATCGGCGTATGCCGATTTGTCGTTCACCCGAATCACTTACCTGAGTAAGCTCATCGGGATGAAATGAGAGACATCCTGTCTCTCACCAGAGGCCAGCCGTTGGCTGGTCAAATTCGTTCCCGACGAATTTGTCACTCACTTGCCGCGTTACAAGGCTCTTAATGAGCCTTGCCCTGACGGGCCAACGCGTTGCGTTGTTCAACACGCGAGCGTGTTGTCCTGCAACTCGAATTATTTTGGGTATATTATCAATGCATTAGTTTTTTCTGCTCTTTTTTTGTTATTTTTTAATCTAAATCGCTTGCTATTTAATTTTGAGCGATGTAGATTGGCGACCATGAACAGAAAAGATACCAACACCCAACCGACACTGAGTGATGACGCTTTCCAACTGGATGGTCAACTCTGTTTCGCACTCTACTCGGCGAATCTGGCGATGAACAAACTGTATCGCCGTTTGCTGACTGAGTTGAACCTCACTTATCCCCAGTATCTGGTGATGCTGGTGTTGTGGGAACGCGACGGGATAACGGTATCTGAGCTGGGCGAGCGCCTGTTTCTCGATTCCGCCACCCTGACGCCGCTGCTCAAGCGCCTGCAAACCGCAGGGCTGGTGACGCGTCGTCGCGGCACGGAAGATGAACGTCAGGTACTGATTGAGCTGACCGATGACGGGCGTGGTTTGCAGGATAAAGCGAAAGCGGTGCCGGAAGGCGTGTTCTGTGCATCGGAATGTAATATCGAGCAGTTGCGTGCCATCAAGCACGATCTGGAAACGCTGCGCGCCAGCCTCATCAGGCATATTTGATGATGGATGTAGCGTGTGTTTGTTGACTATGCTTTTTTGTATCCAATTAAGTAGTGTGCGATTTAGTTTTTAGCGATTAAAGTTACCAACCCAATCCACTCAAAAGGAGTCACACCATGTCTATTGAAAAAGTTCTCTATGTTGCGCATGCCCAGGCGACCGGCGGTCGTGACGGACGCGCGGTCTCTTCCGATCAGCAATTGGATGTCAAATTGACCACCCCGCGCGAGCTGGGTGGGGCCGGCGGTGAAGGCACCAACCCGGAGCAACTGTTCGCAGCCGGTTACTCCGCCTGTTTTCTGGGGGCGCTGAAGTTCGTCGGCGCACGCGACAAAGTGTCGATTCCGGCGGGCACCACCATTAATGGCAGCGTGGGGATCGGCGCGATTCCGAACGGTTTCGGCATCGAAGTTGAACTGAAAATCGCTCTGCCGGGTCTGGACCGTGCGGTAGCGGAAGATCTGGTACAGAAAGCGCACATTGTCTGCCCGTACTCCAACGCGACGCGCGGCAACATTGATGTAAAACTGACCGTCATCTGAGTTAGATAAAAAGCAAACATAACTCATTAAAAAATAGATATTTTCACTTAACGCCAGGGTAAGCCATCATGAAGAAATGTCTTGTCGCGGTCTTGCTGGCCGGTGACCGACGCCAACTTCGACACGGCGTCTTACCGGCAGTTCCAGAAAGGGTATTTCCTGAGCCGCAGCATGATGGAATGGTTCTGGGATGCCTACACCACCGACAGCAAGCAGCGCCGCGATGTGCTGGCCTCACCGTTGCAGGCGTCCACCGAACTGCGTGAACGACTGAAATAATCTCTCCTCTCCCGGCGTCAGCCGGGGAATCAGGACACCGGTAAACTGGCGCCGGCAAACTACAGTACTTTGTTGAGAAAGCGGACGGTGCGCGGATGGGCCGGATGGTTCAGCACCTGATGCGCGTCGCCGCTTTCCACGATTTTGCCGTCCACCATAAACACCACCTGATCCGCCACTTCACGCGCGAAACCGATCTCATGGGTGACGATCACCATCGTGACGCCCGATCGCGCCAGATCCTTGATCACGTCCAGTACCTCCCCGACCAGTTCCGGATCCAGCGCCGAGGTGGGTTCGTCAAACAGCATCACTTTAGGGTTGAGCGCCAGCGCACGGGCGATGGCGATGCGTTGTTGCTGCCCGCCGGACAGATGGCGCGGATACGCATGCGCCTTGTGGCGTAATCCGACCCGGTCCAGCAATGCCAGTGCCACGCTCCGTGCCTGAGCGCGACGGTACAGGCGGTGCACTCGCGGCGCTTCAATAATGTTTTCCAACACCGTCAGGTGCGGGAACAGGTTAAAGTTCTGGAAGACGTAGCCGACGCCGAGGCGCTGGCGCAGAATTTCCCGCTCTTTCAGCTCATACAACGTATCACCTGCGCGGCGATAGCCGATGTAGTCACCGTCGATACGGATAGTGCCTTCGTCCACCCGCTCCAGATGATTGATGGTGCGCAGCAAGGTAGATTTGCCGGACCCCGACGGCCCGATAATCACCGTGACCGAGCCGGGCGGCAGTGTCAGGTTGATGTTATCCAGCGCCCGGTGTGTGCCGAACCACTTACCGACCCCCTGAATGTCGATCCGGCCTTGATGGGTGACGGCGCGGGGTGCGGTACGCGCAATCGAATAGAGATCAATAGCTTCAGACATGTTGCTTCTCCCTGAAAATCAGCGACGACGATGTGCGGTCAGGCGCTGAAATAGCCGCCGCAGCGGATGCGTCGGCGTTTCCCGCACCGCGCCGCGGGCGACATAGCGTTCGACAAAATACTGCAACACCGACAGCACGCTGGTGATCACCAGATACCAAACGGTGGCGACCATCAGCAGCGGAATCACCTGCTGAGTGCGGTTGTAAATCACCTGCACGGTGTAAAACAGCTCCGGTAGCGCCAGCACGTACACCACCGAAGTGCCCTTAGCCAGGCTGATGATTTCGTTGAAACCGGTCGGCAAAATCGAGCGTAACGCTTGCGGCAGAATAATCCGCCAGGTGCGGCGATAACCCGGCAAGCCCAGTGCGGCGGCGGCTTCGAACTGCCCGGCGTCGACGCCGAGAATGCCGCCGCGGATGATTTCGGCGGTGTAGGCCGATTGCACCAGCGTCAGCCCCAGCACCGCCACGGCGAACGGGCCGAGCACGTCAATGGTCGGGTAGCGGAAAAACTCGATGGACGTGAAGGGGATGCCCAGTGCCAGCGCGTCGTACAGGTACGAAAAGTTGTAGAGGATAATCAGCACCAGAATCAGCGGCAGCGATCGAAACAGCCAGATATACAACCAGGCCAGCGTGCTGAGTAAGGTGGACGACGACAACCGCGCCAGCGCCAGCCCGGTGCCGGCGATAATGCTGAACAGGGTGCCCAGCAGCGTCAGCATCAGGGTGCGCCCTAACCCTTCCAGAATCACCGGGTTAAAGAAATAGCTGGCGAACACCGGCCATTCCCAGCGGCCGTTGAGCGCCACCGACTCGGCAACGCCGGCGAAAATAAACAGCGAAAACAAGGTGCCGGCGATACGCAACGGATAGCGGGCCGGTACCACGCGTAACGCTGGAGAAGGGGCATCCGCCGGATGCCGTGCAAAGGGGATTGATGACGTCATAAGCGTATCCTTATTACCCGACGGCCCGTTCATGTTGCGCTGCCCGGCTAGCCGACGGCTCATACAGCGGCTTACGAAACGGCAACCGGCCATCGTGCGGCGGCAGGCTGTAATATTCCGGATCGAGTTGAGTATCGAACTGCGGCAGATAGCCTTCGCTCAGGTACAACCCAACCGCTTCCGGCTGACGGAAACCGGTGGTCAGGAACAGCGCCTGATAACCCAACCGACGGGCATGGTGTTCCAGTTCACGCAGCACCCGCCTGGCCAGCCCCTGACGGCGCAGGGTTTTGTCGGTCCAGATCCTTTTGAGCTCGGCGGTGGCGACGTCGTAGCGTTTGAACGCGCCGGTGGCGATGGGGCGTTCGTCGCGCAGCAATACGATAAAAATACCGTCGGGCGGTAAATACAGCCCGTGATCTTCCGAATCCTGATGGGCGAAGTAGTCGCCATAGCGTTGGCGGTATTCGGCAAATAACCCGTCCAGAACCGGGGTAATGCGCGGGTCTTCCGGGTCAGTAATCATGAAACGTTCGTCAGACATGGTGTTCTCCCTGTACGGCCGGATGCGGATTACAGCGGCGTGTCGCCCAGACCCGGCGGGTTGATTGCCGAGCGATCGATGCGCTCCACGCTTTCCCCCCAGCGGTTCAGCACCCGGTCGTATTCACCGCTCTGAATCACGCCGTTGAGCGCGGTATTGAGCGCGGTCACCAGGCCGTTGCCTTTGCGGGTGGTGACCGCGATGTGCGCCACCTGCGGCCAGCCGCCGTTGACGGTGCCCACCAGTCGGGTTTGCTCGTGCAGCGCTGCCGCATAGGCGCCGGTGACGTTCGGGCCGAACGTGGCGTCGGCGCGGCCGGACTGAATACTCAGGTTGGCGGCGGCGGCATCGGTGACGTAAACCGGTTGAAAAGGCGGTAAGCCGGCGGCGCGATTTTGCTTATCCCAGTCGAGCAGGATGGCTTCCTGATTGGTGCCGGAACCGACGATAATTCGCAGCCCGGCGATATCCCTGGCGGTTTGGATCGCGCTTATCTTGCTGTTGGACTTCACGTAGAAGCCCAATGTGTCGGCGCGGTAGGTGGCAAAGTCAAAACGTTCTTTACGCGCTTTGGTGACGGTCACGTTGGTGATGGCGACATCGTACTTGCCGGAGGCGACGCCCAACGGCCAGTCTTCCCATGAGGTCGCCACCAGATTCAATTCCAGCCCGAGGCTGTCGGCCACCAGCCGGGCGATGTCCGGTTCGCTGCCGATGAGGCTTTTGTTGTCATCGGCCAGAAAAGCCAGCGGCGGCGAGGAACCTAATGCCGCTACGGCGACGGTGAGTTTACCCGGTGCGACAAACCTGAACCCCGGCGGGATCTGCGCGATGGCCTGCGGGTTCTTGGGCGCATGGATCGGTTGTCGGTTAGCGTTGAGATCAATGCCGGCGGCCTGTGCGCTGCTGAGCAATAGCCAGCCGCCAAACAGCGTGGCGACCAGGCGGTAAAACGAATGAACAGCGAGAGTCTGCATAGCGTATTTCCTTAAAAATAAAACCTCAGCGGAAGGACGAACCGCGTTACTCGTCCAGACCGCGTGGATTAATGTCGGAGCGCGTGACTTTTTCGTCATTCTCGCCCCAGCGATCCAGCACCTGTGCGTACTGCCCGCTTGCGCTGAACAGCAGTGCGGCAAGCAGTAGCGTGGCGCGCGTTCACGGTGCCGTTTCCTCTGTTGGCCGGCGGGCAGCGGCGTAACGGTTAACCGGATACTCCAGCGCCAGACTTTCCCGCAGCGTGTAGCCGGGATAGTCACGGCGGAATACACCGCGCTGTTGCAGTAACGGCACCACCTGATCGACAAACCGGGTGAAGTTGTCCGGCGTGGCGCTCTGGATGATGAAGCCGTCGGCGGCGCGCTGTTCGAACCACAGTTGCAACCCATCCGCCACTTGTTGCGGCGTACCGCCGAACAGCGGGCGTGGCGTAGTGGCTTCCAGCGCCACCTGACGCAGGGTTAATCCGCGTTCGCGGGCGTTGCGTTTGATTTCATCGGTGGTGCTGCGAAAGCTGTTCTGACCCAGCGCGCCGATATCCGGAAACGGCTCATCCAGCGGGTGCTGCGAGAAGTCGTAGTGTTCGAAGTAGCGGCCGAGGTAATTCAGTGCATCTTCAATAGTGACCAGTGCGGCGGTGTTCTGATACTGGCGCTCCACGTCTTCTGCGTCGTCGCCCACCAGTACGCTGACGCCCTGAAAAATGTGCAACTGATCGTCACGTCGCCCGTGTTCTGCAAGCTGTTGTTTGACGTCGCGGTAAAACGCCTGCGCTTCCGTCAGCGTGTGCTGGTGGGTGAAGATGGCATCGGCGTGGCTGGCGGCCAGTTTCTTGCCGTCATCCGACGCCCCGGCCTGAAAGATAATCGGGCGGCCCTGCGGTGTACGCCCGATATTGAGCGGCCCGGCGACGGAGAAGAATTCACCCTGATGATTCAATGGATGCAGTTTTTGCGGGTCGAAGAAGCGGCCGCTGGCCTTGTCACGGATAAACGCATCGTCTTCCCAGGAATCCCACAATCCTTTGACCACCTGTAGAAACTCATCGGCGATGCGGTAGCGCAGGGCGTGTTCCGGGTGTCGGGGGCGGGAAAAGTTTTTGGCCGACCCTTCCAGCGGCGAGGTCACCACATTCCAGCCGGCGCGGCCGTGGCTAAGATGGTCGAGGCTGGCGAATTGGCGCGCCGTGGTGAACGGCTCGCTGTAGGAAGTGGACAGCGTGCCGACCAGCCCGATGTGATGGGTTGATGCCGCCAGCGCCGACAGCAACGTCAGCGGCTCAAAGCGGTTCAAAAAATGGGGGATGGATTTTTCGTTGATATACAAACCGTCAGCCACAAAGGCGAAGTCGAATTTGCCCTGCTCGGCTTTTTTCACCGAATCCAGTACGAAGCCGAAATTGATGCTGGCGTCCGGCACTACGTTGCTGTGCCGCCAGGCCGACATATTTCCGGCCGCGCCCTGCAAGATGACCCCCAGCCTCAACTGACGCCGGTCAGGGTTCGTGTTGTTTCCGGGAATGGTTTTTTTACTCATCAGCATGCTCCCTACAGCGAAATTTGGCGAAAGGAAATCCGTCTCCGGCACGGATAAGGTGCGGGAGAAACCCTATATTCAGGTGGTTAATGGCGAGTTAAGAAAACTGGAAAGTACTATTGACGAGCGGATCCGGGATGTAAAACAACAAATCTGAATATGCCAAAGCAAAAAAATATCTCAGAGGGTTTTGTGATTTGTTTATTCAACAATTGAAGTTAAAGCGATAAGGAAGAGAAATAGAAATGTCTGTTGAATAGTTTCATGCCGTGAAGAATAGGTGATTTACTTTTTTGATTATTTTTTATCTCACTGTTGGGTAGTGAGATTTGTACTAAATAAACACTATTTTGTTATTTATGGATTTTTATCGCGTATGAAAATATGCAAAAAATTCAGGCCCGGATCAAAAAAGGGAAATATATGGATTATCGTCTTGGCTTATTAGATCAAAGCCCGATTGCGCAGGGGATGACGGCTACCGACGCGCTGGCGCAGACTACGGCCTTGGCCGGTGTCGCCGAAACGTTGGGATACTCCCGTTTCTGGGTATCTGAGCATCACAATTCGGATGTTCTGGCGGGGGCGTCGCCGGAAGTGTTGATAGCCTGGCTGCTGGCCCATACCCGGCACATCCGCATTGGGTCCGGCGGGGTGATGCTGCAACATTACAGCCCTTATAAAGTGGCGGAGAATTTTCATGTGCTGTCGTCGCTGGCGCCGGAGCGCGTCGATCTTGGCGTGGGTAAAGCCCCCGGCGGTTTTCCGCTGTCGACCCGAGCGCTGCAACAAGACGTCGACCCGACGCGTCAGGTAGCGTTTGACGATAAACTGCGACAACTGAACGCACTGCTGGAGGCGCTGCCCTCAGATCATGACGGCTTGTCTGCTACGCCATTACCGCCGGCACCGCCGACGCGCTTTTTGCTGGGAGCCAGTGCAGACAGTGCGCGTCTGGCGGCATCACTGGGATGGCATTTTGTGTTCGCCGGTTTTATCCAGCCCAGTGAGCGTGTGCTGACCGAGGCGTTACTTGCCTGGCGCGAGTATCGGCCCGAACACGCGCAGGCGCTGTTGTCACTGTCAGTTGTCGTGGCAGGCAGTCACGATGAAGCCAAAGCATTGGCGGGTGAGCGTTATAACTACAAGGTGTACATCGGTGATCGTGCGCCACTCAATGTGCTGACGCAGGAACAGGCGGACAGGCTGGTGCAACAATCCGGCAGTACGCTGTTCCGTATTGAAAAGCAGGCACAAAATATTCTGTACGGCACCACGCAGGAGGTCCATCACCAGTTGCAGTATTACCATCAACGTTTCGGCATCGACGAGTTCATCATCCATACCCCTATCGACGACCCGACCGCACGCCTGACCTCGATCCGTGGTCTGGCGGCCGGGCTTAGGGGATAGGGTTCACTTCGGGTGAGAGGGTTTCCTGTCTGGCGCCGTCCTGCCTGATAGCCAGCAGCATTTCCAGCAGACTGGGGTAATTAAACAAGCCGGAAAAATCGAGCGGATGCGCTCTGTCGCCGCTGGGCAAAATATGGCATTGCAATTCCCGCTCGTAGTGGCGCGGGTATTGGGCTTTTTCAATGGCGGGCAGCGAGCGGTAATTTTTCAGTACGGCGGTGAAAAAGTGTATTTGCCAGTGCGGATGGCCATAGCCGAGCCGAGCCTGCGTGACAATATGCCGGCGCCAGGCCTGGTCCTGCGTATAGGCTTCGCTCCACGCGGCCCGACGTTCATTCAGGGTAAATTCGCCGCTGTCATCGTAGACAATCAGAGATAATTGGTGATAAGTCAGCCCGCTGAACGGATTGGTGCCCGCACCGTTGACAAAGGCGGTAGCCTGACGGGTGCGAGCCAAACGCTCGCGGACATCATCTGTGGGCAATTCCGTATGATCATACTGATAACTATCATCTTCTATGCCAGTGAGTTGATCGAGCAACGCACGGGCTTTTTGGTGCAATTCCTGTCGGCTCAATGCCGCCTCCCGGGCGCAGGCGCGTCCGGCGGCGGCATGTAATTGCCGTTCGAGCAGGGAAGATAAGAATATATTACTATCTGGCATCAGCGTACTCTCCAGAAATGAACCAGCAACCTGCTTCTCAAAAGCCTGCGTAAAAATGAAAGGGTGGTTGTGGTGTTGTCGAGTAATATACCTTTCATTTTTCAGGTTACCGATGATTAGCCCTACAGCGCCAATCCATAGCGTTGTTCAAAACACAACACTGTTTATCCTGCAACTCGAATTATTTCGGGTATAACGCTATTTGAAACTGACTGTATTATTTTTAGTATCGGGTGTCAGCCATTGATGTTTTATTCAATGTCGGCTTAATTTGCCAGAATGAAGGGTCGCGCTCAATCAAATTTTATGTCTATACCCATCATACTTCAAGTTGCAGGTGTGTTGGCTGCGTTCGTTCACCCGAATCACTTACCTGAGTAAGCTCATCGGGATGAAATGAGAGACATCCTGTCTCTCACCGGAGGCCAGCCGTTGGCTGGTCAAATTCGTTCCCGACGAATTTGTCACTCTCTTGCCGCCTTCCTGCAACTCGAATTATTTTGGGTATAAAACCTCTTATTTATTTCATTAACGGAATATATGCCGAATAATGGCTGGGCAATCTTTGTCTCTCTCATGATTGCTGGGGGCCGGCAACGAGATGAAGCATTGTCTGTGAAGCATTGTCCGGCTGGCGATATTGTAAGCAAACAAAGCCGAGCGTGTGAAAAAGGGCTTGCCAGCGGGTGAGAACAGGTCCATAATCAGCGCCATTCCAAACGCCTTAACGTGTTAAAGCCTTTATAATCAGTGGATTACAAAGAATTAGGTACATTAAGGCTGTTTGAATGACCATCCTAAGCGGGAATAGCTCAGTTGGTAGAGCACGACCTTGCCAAGGTCGGGGTCGCGAGTTCGAGTCTCGTTTCCCGCTCCAAATTCTTATCGATATCTTTTCTTTTATCTATACTGTATAAGCCATAAGTGACTGTTATTTGGCGTTACTGTGATTTGATATATCATCGGCAGCACGTTTTTCCACTGATAACGACACCACGATGACACCCATTTTGCTGCTGGATTCCCGTGCGGATGAACTGCGGGATGTGCTGCATGACGCCGCCCCGGAGCTGACGCTTTTCATAGGTTCAGGCGAACCTGCTCAGGCCGCTGCGTGCGACATTTGGGTCGGTGAGCCGGATAAAGCCGCACGGTTACTGGCTCAGGGCGTGAAACCGCGCTGGCTGCAATCCACCTGGGCCGGGTATCGGCCGTTGCTGGCAACCGAGCTACCGCGTGATTATCGGTTAAGCCGGGCCGTCGGTGTGTTTGGTCAACCTATTGCCGAATATGTCATTGCTTATTTGTTGCAGCATGAGTTGCATTTGTCGCAACGTGAACGAAGCCAGCAGCGCGGAGAGTGGAAAAAGCTCTTGCCGGGTTCGTTGTCCGGCCGCCGGGTGCTGATTGTCGGCGCGGGCGATATCGGCCGGGAAGTCGCAACTTTTTTGCAGCCCTTTGGCGTTGTGCTGCAGGGGATAGCTCATTCACCGCGTGCGTTGCCGATGTTTGAACGCGTGGAAGGATTGCCGGCGCTTGAGCAGAGGGTGGCGTCTGCGGATTATGTCGTCAACATTTTACCGGATACGCCGGCGACGAAGGACATCTACCATGCCGGGATATTCGCTGCGATGAAACCCTCGGTACTCTTTATCAATGTTGGCCGTGGTACGGCGGTGGTGGATGCCGATTTGTGCACGGCCTTGCATGAGGGGCAGATAGCGGGCGCGGTGCTGGATGTGTTTCGGCAAGAACCTCTGCCTGCTGCACATCCGTTCTGGCGCACGCCGAATCTCACCATCACCCCACATGTTGCCGGTCCGCTGATGCCGGCCAGACTGGGAGCATTATTTCTGGATAATCTACCGCGTTTTCAGCAAGGGCTGGCGCTGGCGGGGGAAGTGGATTTTTCACGTTCTTACTGATGACTGGGCGCCGATTACCGGGGGAGGGATAAAATTGTATTTTCCCTCTTGTCAGAATGAATAGATTGGTTCATAATGCTGCCCTCTTTGCGATTCGTCTTTTTAAATGCAATTAAATCAATAAGTTAATTGTAACATCATAAAAGCGATGCAAAATATGCCTACGCCGGTTTGCGTTTGTCGAAAAAGCGTCAATACTTAAGCGTCGCGTTTGCGGGAATAGCTCAGTTGGTAGAGCACGACCTTGCCAAGGTCGGGGTCGCGAGTTCGAGTCTCGTTTCCCGCTCCAATTTCTCATCCCTTCTTTTTCTGATTATCGTCATATCGTTTTTCTGCATATGTTCATACTTTTCTGAACAGACTTATCCACAGCCTGAAAACAGGTCTTGTGCGTCGGTATAGAAACATCATGAAAAACGCATTAATTCAAATCATTGAAATAAAAAGAAAAATTTATAATAAAAAACACTGTGCAGATCACTTGTACTTTTTGTGATGATTGATTGACAACGTTTTTTTAAAATTATCCACAGGAAAATGGTTCATATCGTCAAAGCATTACGGCGGGAAATCTCAGGCATCTCGCGGCAAACCTTTTTCGACTGCGCGGATAAGTCGCTTCTTCTGCGGCAACTGGACATCAACGGTATGCTGTTTGCGCCGGGCCAGTTGTTGACGGATGGCCCATTGAATATGCTCATCCAGCAATACACTTTCTCCCAGTCGGTTTTGCAGCGCCAGTACAATCTTGTCTTCATAAGGTGCGTTGCCCAGTGCGACGGCGATGTTTCGCAGCCAGCGTTCGTGGCCGATGCGTCGAATAGCGGAACCTTCCGTGACCCGCAGGAAACGGGCTTCATCCCAGCTAAACAGTTCCAGTAACTCCGGTGCGTGCAACGCGGCACGTGGGCTGAAATCGGGTTCGTCGGTGAGTTGTGAAAAGCGGTTCCAGGGGCAAATCAACTGGCAATCGTCGCAGCCGTAAATGCGGTTTCCCATTAAAGGGCGCAGTCCCTCAGGAATCGCGCCTTCCAGTTCAATCGTCAGGTAGGAAATGCAACGTCGGGCGTCAATGGTATAAGGCTCGACAATCGCGCCGGTGGGGCACGTCGTCATGCAGGCGACGCATTTACCGCACTGTTCTTCAACCGGCTGGTCTACCGGTAACGGCAAGTCAATCAGCAGTTCTCCCAGAAAGAACCAGGAGCCGGCTTCCCGGTTTAGCACCAGTGAGTGCTTGCCAACCCAGCCAAGCCCGGCCTTGGCGGCTAGCGGCCGTTCCATGATCGGCGCTGAGTCGACGAAGGGGCGAAATTGCAAGTCGCCGCAGTGCGCCTGAATCCGGTCGCCCAGTTTTTTCAGCCGCTGGCGCAGTAACTTATGATAGTCGCGCCCCAATGCATAACGGCTGACATAACCGAGGCGCGGATTTTTCAGCGTACTGGCAAACGCCGCTTTGGCCGGCAGGTAGTTCATGCGCACGCTGATGACGCGTAACGTGCCGGGCAACAGTTCATGCGGGCGTGCCCGCATCATGCCGTGGCGTGCCATCCATTCCATTTCACCGTGGTATTGTTTATCAAGCCACGCCTGTAGCCGAGGTTCTTCATGAGACAAATAGGTGTCGCAAATCCCTACATGCTGGAAACCCAATTCCAGCCCCCATTGTTTGATGAGTTGTGCGAGTTCGTTGAGATCGTAGGGGTATGCCATGCGTAACCATTAGGGAAAAGACCGAGGGCTGATTTTACCATTGGTTGCCCGAATAGGGCTCGTGCTGAATCTTATTCGGCGAATCGTTATCTTTCCTTATCTCTGCTTATGGCGCTTGCCGGCAGACCTTGCTAAGTTGAGGCGCACAATTCTACTCCCGACGGAGGGATGGCATGCATCAGGAGCAACGCGTGTATCAGCCCGGCGGATCATCACCCGACCTGCCTCATACTGTCTTTTTGCCTGACTGGTTGCGCCGCGAGGAGCCGCAGGCGGCGGAGTCCGTCGGCGTCTCACTACATAGGTTAATGCAACGTGCGGGGGACGCGGCCTTTCGCATCGCCCGGCGGCAGTATCCTGCAGCCCGGCATTGGCTGATTCTGTGCGGGCATGGCAACAATGGCGGTGATGGGTATGTGGTGGCCACGCTGGCGCGCGCTGCAGGTATAGCGGTAACGGTGATTGCGGGGAGCGGCGAACGGCCTCTGCCGCCGCAAGCGCATCTGGCGCGTCAGGCATGGCGCGATGCCAACGGTAGCGAACAGTCTGGCGATGCGCCCTGGCCGGATGGCGTGGATTTGATCATCGACGGTCTGCTGGGAACCGGGCTGACATCTGCCCCGCGGGCGCCTTATGACGCACTGATCGTTCAGGCTAATCGCCATCCGGCGCCGATCGTCGCGCTGGATATCCCCTCTGGATTGAATGCACAAACCGGCGTTTATGCCGGTGCCGTGATTCATGCCGCGCATACGGTGACCTTTATCGCGCTGAAACCCGGTTTATTAACCGGTCAGGCGCGGGATGTTGTCGGTCGGCTCCATTTCCATGATTTAGGACTGAGCGATTGGCTGGCGCAACAAACGGCGCCGATTACTCGTTTAAGCGCGGCCTCACTGACGCAATGGCTGAAGCCGCGACGTCCGGGCGCGCACAAAGGCGAGCACGGTCGATTATTGATTATCGGCGGCGACGACGGTACCGGTGGCGCAGTTTTTATGGCGGGTGAGGCGGCATTACGTAGTGGCGCAGGTTTGGTGCGAGTGCTTACTCACAAAAATTATCTGGCCGCGTTACTGGTGTCTCGCCCGGAATTGATGGCGCAGGAGCTGACTACGGATTCGGTAAAAGCAGGAATAGCCTGGGCGGATGTGGTGGTTATCGGTCCCGGTTTAGGCCAGCGTGAGTGGGGCAAAAACGCACTGCGAATCGTGGAAAATTGTAACAAATCCATGTTATGGGATGCTGATGCGCTCAACCTGCTGGCAATCAGCCCGTATAAACGTCAGAATCGCGTTTTGACGCCACATCCCGGTGAAGCGGCCCGTCTGTTGAATTGTCGGATTGCCGATATTGAAAGTGATCGCTTACTTGCTGCACAGCGTCTGGTTAAACGCTATGGCGGCGTGGTAGTGCTAAAAGGCGCCGGGACGGTGCTGGCGAGCGAGCAAGGGGCTTTATCCATCGCCGATGTGGGGAATCCCGGTATGGCGACCGGCGGCATGGGCGACGTGCTGGCGGGGATGATTGGGGCGATGCTGGCGCAAGGGTTGTCGTTGTACGATGCGGCCTGCGCCGGTTGTGTGGCCCACGGTGCGGCGGCCGATTGGCTGGCGCAGCGGCAGGGCACACGCGGGATGTTGGCAACCGATTTGATGGCGGTATTGCCGCAGTATGTAAATCCTGAGCGGATATCCTTAGAAAATACAGAATGAAAACGCTTTTGTTACCTTTGCCGGATGAGGCAGCCACGATTGCGCTGGGGGCGGCGTTAGCCAAAGCCTGCGAGCGCGCTACCATTATTTACCTACTGGGTGATCTGGGGGCAGGAAAAACTACGCTGAGCCGTGGGTTCCTGCAGGCATTGGGTCATCAGGGCAATGTGAAAAGCCCGACGTATACACTGGTGGAGCCTTATGCGCTGCTGCCGCGTCCGGTATATCACTTCGATCTTTATCGGCTGGCTGACCCGGAAGAACTCGAGTTCATGGGGATTCGCGACTATTTGTCGCAGGATGCGCTCTGCCTGATTGAGTGGCCGCAGCAAGGCGCGGGTATCCTGCCGGATGCGGATGTCGAGTTGTTGCTCAGTTATCAGGGGGCGGGGCGCCAGGCGGAGATCACGGCGCGTACACCGCAGGGCGAGCGCATGATGGCGACGCTGATTGCGCAATCGGAGCAAGACGCGTCATGACTGTGCGGTTAATCAACGCTCTGGCCGGGCTCTTGCTGATGTTGTCCTGGCCGTTGTGGGCGAGCAGTCTGACTGATATCCGGGTGAATAACGCCGCCGGCGAAGCGGTTGTGACGCTGAGTTTCAGCGGTCAGCCGGTATATGAATACTTTTCGTTGGATAACCCCAGCCGGGTTGTTATCGATATCAGCCAGTCTGGTGTGATAAAAGGGCTGCCGCTGGTGTTTAACGGCCAAAACCTGATTTCTCGTATCCGTTCCAGTAATGCTAAGGATCCGAAAAGCCTGCGTCTGGTGTTGGACCTGACGCAAAAGGTGCAGGTTAAATCGGCGAAAGAAGGCAATGGCGCCGTTTTCACGCTGACGGGTGAACGCAAACCCACGGCTCGCAAGCCAGCCGTGCAATCTGCGCAACCATCGGCACAGGCCGGGCGTAATCCTTTCGTTCCTCAGTCATCCTCGGCAGCGGTTGCCGCCGCACCGACCCGTGTTTCGGGGCGGGCAGGCAACGGCGAGAAAATCATTGTGGCGATTGATGCCGGTCACGGAGGTCAGGATCCGGGGGGCTTCCGGCCCCGGGGGGCTGCATGAAAAAAACGTCACTATCTCGATAGCGCGTAAGCTGCGGGCCATTATGAGCGCCGATCCGGCGTTCAAACCGGTGTTGACCCGCGATGGCGACTACTTTATTTCGGTGATGGGGCGTTCCGACGTAGCGCGTAAACAAGGCGCTAATCTGCTGGTCTCTATTCATGCCGATGCCGCGCCCAATCGCGGTGCGACCGGCGCCTCTGTGTGGGTACTATCCAATCGGCGTGCCAACAGTGAAATGGCCAACTGGCTGGAACAACACGAAAAACAGTCCGAGTTGTTGGGCGGGGCGGGCGATTTGCTGGCCAACAGCGCTGCCGATCCCTACCTGAGCCAGGCGGTGCTGGATCTGCAATTCGGGCATTCTCAGCGGGTGGGCTACGATGTGGCGGTAAAAGTGCTGCGTGAGCTGCAACGGGTCGGCAGTCTGCATAAGCGCCGGCCGGAGCACGCCAGCCTGGGGGTGTTGCGTTCACCGGATATTCCGTCGTTACTGGTGGAAACCGGGTTTATTTCTAATCCGAGCGAGGAACGGCTGCTGGGCAGCAACGAGTATCAGGAAAAAGTCGCCAACGCCGTCTATCAAGGGTTGCGTAGCTATTTCCAGACTCATCCGTTACAAAACGTCCCAAAGCAGGAAAACCGTCCGCTCGCCCCGCAGACGGTGAAACAGACAATAACCGCTGAGCCGGCGCAAATCGCAACGGGGACCACGCTGCGCCATACCGTGGCGACCGGAGAAACCCTGTCGGGAATCGCTACGCGTTATGGCGTCACTATGGACGCCATCCGTGAAATTAACCGCCTGAAAAAAGACGTGGTCTGGGTGGGGCAGCGGCTGAAGATTCCTGCCGGCGCGTCATCGGTGGCCACGGCGAAGGGGAAAAGCGCTGCAACCGCGCCGGCACCACAGGCGAAGAAAAGCGCAACTGTGATAAAACACAAAGTCGTACGGGGCGATACGCTGAGTGATATTGCCGCCCGATACGGCGTAAGCATGAAAGCGATCCAGCAGGCGAACAACATGTCTTCCGGGACGGTGCAGTTGGGGCAAATGTTGATTATCCCTTCGGCCTGAGCCTGAGGAAACGAGGAGAATCCATGCCGATTCAGGTATTGCCACCCCAGTTGGCGAACCAAATCGCTGCCGGCGAGGTGGTAGAGCGGCCCGCTTCCGTCGTCAAAGAGCTGGTGGAAAATAGTCTGGATGCCGGTGCGACGCGAATCGATATCGACATCGAACGTGGCGGCGCGAAGCTGATTCGTATTCGGGACAACGGTTGTGGTATTGGGAAGGCCGATCTGGCGCTGGCGCTGGCACGACATGCCACCAGTAAGATCGCGACGCTTGATGATCTGGAAGCGATTGTCAGTCTGGGGTTTCGCGGAGAAGCCTTGGCCAGTATCAGTTCGGTC
The DNA here is from genome assembly GCF_000406105.1 of Dickeya chrysanthemi NCPPB 402. Lineage (NCBI taxonomy): Bacteria > Pseudomonadati > Pseudomonadota > Gammaproteobacteria > Enterobacterales > Pectobacteriaceae > Dickeya > Dickeya chrysanthemi. Next base: position 520,087 of record NZ_CM001974.1, read on the forward strand.
TCGCGTCTGACGCTCACTTCCCGTACAGAAGCGCAGGCAGAAGCGTGGCAGGCCTATGCGGAAGGGCGCGAGATGGCGGTGACCGTTAAACCGGCGGCACATCCGGTTGGGACGACGTTGGAAGTGCTCGATCTGTTTTACAACACGCCGGCCAGACGCAAATTTCTGCGCACTGAAAAAACAGAGTTCATGCATATCGATGAGGTGGTGCGGCGTATTGCGCTGGCGCGCTTCGATGTGGCGATCACCTTGCATCACAACGGTAAGCTGATTCGGCAATATCGTGCGGTGTCGGAACCTGCTCAGCGTGAGCGGCGGCTCGGCAGCATCTGCGGCGCGGCGTTTTTGCAGCATGCGCTGGCGGTTTCCTGGCAGCATGGCGATCTGAATATTCATGGCTGGGTGGCCGACCCGGTCGGATCGCGCCAGTTACCTGAAATGCAGTACTGCTATGTCAACCAACGCATGATGCGTGATCGTTTGATTAATCATGCGATTCGTCAGGCGTATCAGGATCAGTTACGTGATGAGCAACAGCCGGCTTATGTGTTGTATCTGGAGGTCGACCCTCACCAGGTGGATGTCAACGTGCATCCTGCCAAGCATGAGGTGCGCTTCCATCAAGCCCGGCTGGTGCATGACTTTATCTATCAGGCGGTAATGACGGTGCTGCAGCAGGCGGCGTCGCCGCGCCTGAGTGGCGTCGGCGATGCTCAAGCGGCGGCGGCGACATGGCAGCAGGAAAACCGCATCGCCGCAGGTGAAAACCATTTTGCCCGACCGGCTGTCCAGAGGCAGGACATGCCTGAAGCGGCGCCTCCGGCGAAGACGGCGGGGGCAGCCGGGCGACAGGCGCGTGAGCCGCCGCCGCCGAGAACGCAAACGACCGGCTACCAAAAGAAACAGGGCGAACTGTACCAACAGTTGCTGCATACTGAATCTTCACGACCACACAGCGTCGCCCGCGATACTTCGCCCGCAAAAGATTCACCCGCAAAAGATTCGCCGGCGGTACGGCGCGAGACGCCGGAAAAAACGGCGGTCGCCGCCGAATCTCTCCCGTTGGAGAGCCATGCATTGGGGCTGGGGCGGGTGCTGGCGGTGTATCCGCCGGCTTATGCGTTGGTGGAGTATCGTCAGGGGCTGGCGTTATTGTCGTTGACCGTGGCGGAGCGTTACCTTCGTCAGGCGCAATTGACGCCATCGGCGAGTGGTGAAGGATTGCGGCCCCAACCGCTGTTGATCCCGCAACGGCTGATGCTTGACGCATCCGAAATGGTGGTTATGCAGCAACAATTGCCGTTGTTGACGCTTATGGGCATCGAGGTGGAGCTATCGCCGCCGCGCGCTACGTTGCGGGCGGTACCTTTACCATTGAGACAACAAAATTTACAAAACTTGATTTCTGACCTGCTAGGCTATCTCGCTGATTCCCATGACGTGAAGCCTGATGCAGTGGCGGCGTGGATAGCCGGGCAACTCGGTAGCGAACGTGAAAACTGGACGCTGGCTCAGGCGGTACAGTTGCTATCCGATGTGGAACGTTTATGTCCGTTGTTGGTGAAAACGCCGCCGTCAGAATTGTTATATGTGATGGATATTGAATCTGCCGTCAGGGCGTTAAAGCATGAATGAGTTTGAAACGGCGCAACATCCGCCGGCCATTTTTATCATGGGGCCGACAGCGTCCGGGAAAACCGCGCTGGCGATGGCGTTGCGCGAGCATCTTCCCGTTGAGTTGATTAGCGTAGATTCGGCGCTGATTTATCGTGGTATGGATATCGGTACGGCGAAACCCAGTCAGGAAGAGCTGGTGCGAGCCCCGCATCGCCTGCTTGATATCCTTGACCCGGCAGAGGCCTATTCTGCAGCCGATTTTCGACGTGATGCGTTGCAGGCGATGGCGGAGGTCACCGCAGCCGGGCGTATTCCGTTGCTGGTGGGCGGGACGATGTTGTATTTCAAAGCGCTGCTGGAAGGGTTGTCGCCACTGCCGTCGGCGGATGCGCGGGTACGGCAGGAAATCGAACAGCGTGCGCGTAACGAGGGATGGGAAGCGTTACATCGCCAGTTAAGTGTCATCGATCCGGTGGCGGCGGCTCGGATTCATCCAAATGATCCGCAGAGACTGTCTCGGGCACTGGAAGTTTTTTTCGTTTCAGGTAACACTTTAACTGAGTTGACAAAGACATCCGGGGAAGCGTTGCCCTACCGTGTTCATCAGTTTGCGATTGCTCCGGCAACGCGTGAATTGTTGCATGAGCGGATAGCGTTGCGTTTCAGGCAGATGTTGGAATCAGGTTTTGAAGCAGAGGCCCGGGCGTTGTTTGCCCGACCGGATCTGAATCCTGCGTTGCCGTCGATTCGTTGTGTTGGATATCGCCAGATGTGGTCATATTTATCAGGCGAGATAGATTACGATGAGATGGTGTATCGTGGCATCTGCGCCACCCGGCAACTGGCAAAGCGCCAGATGACCTGGTTGCGCGGTTGGGAAGAGGTTCGCTGGCTTGACAGCGACCAGCCTGTAGAAGCGTTACGCACGGTGATTCAGGTTGTTAGTGCATAGGTTAGGCGATTGTGTACAATTGCCTGTGTCTACAATTGACTGATTCTCGGCACAAATTTTTATAACGTTATTTTAGGGCCGCAGGGTTCTTTGTTACAAACAACAAGCAAATAAGGAAAATATAGAATGGCTAAGGGGCAATCTTTGCAAGATCCGTTCTTGAACGCTTTGCGTCGTGAACGTGTTCCGGTTTCGATTTATTTGGTTAACGGCATCAAACTGCAAGGCCAGATTGAGTCTTTCGATCAGTTTGTGATTCTGCTGAAAAACACGGTTAGTCAGATGGTGTACAAACACGCCATTTCAACGGTAGTTCCTTCTCGCCCGGTGTCGCATCATAGTAATAATCCTGGCTCAAATAACTACCATGCCAACAATCAGGCTGCGCAGCAGCCGCAGCAGGAAAGTGATGACGCTGAATAACGCGTCCTTACCCGTTTACCACGGCAGGAAAAGTGCTGATTTCAGTCGCTTTCACTGCCGTGGTCGCTTTTTTCTAAGAGGGTGCCCGGTTGTTTGACCGTTATGAAGCCGGTGAACAGGCCATACTAGTTCATATTTATTTTTCGCAAGAGAAAGATACTGAAGACCTGCTGGAGTTCGAGTCGCTGGTGTCTTCAGCCGGAATAGACGCGTTGCAGGTGGTTACCGGCAGCCGTAAAGCGCCGCACTCCAAATATTTTGTCGGCGAGGGCAAGGCGGAAGAGATCGCCCAGGCGGTGAAAGAGACCGGTGCCTTTGTCGTATTGTTCAATCATGCGTTGACGCCGGCGCAAGAGCGTAATCTTGAGCGGTTGTGTGAATGCCGGGTGATCGACCGCACCGGGTTGATTCTGGATATCTTTGCCCAGCGCGCCCGTACCCATGAGGGGAAACTGCAGGTTGAACTGGCGCAATTGCGTCATCTGGCGACCCGTCTGGTGCGCGGCTGGACCCACCTTGAGCGCCAAAAAGGCGGTATCGGTCTGCGTGGGCCGGGCGAAACCCAGTTGGAAACCGACCGGCGTTTGCTGCGCAACCGTATTAGTCAGATTTTGTCGCGTCTTGAGCGGGTGGAAAAACAACGTGAACAAGGCCGTCGCGCCCGCACGCGTGCCGAAGTCCCCACTGTTTCGCTGGTAGGGTACACTAACGCCGGTAAATCGACGTTGTTCAATCGTATGACATCCGCGGATGTCTATGCCGCAGACCAGCTTTTTGCCACGCTGGATCCGACGTTACGCCGCATTGATGTTGATGATGTCGGCGATACTGTACTGGCCGATACGGTTGGATTTATCCGCGACTTGCCGCATGACCTGGTGGCGGCGTTCAAGGCGACGCTACAGGAAACCCGCGAAGCCACGTTATTACTGCATGTTGTCGATGCCTCCGATGCGCGCGTCGATGAAAATATCGATGCCGTGAACGAGGTGTTGGCTGAAATCGAAGCGGACGACATTCCATTTTTGTTGGTCATGAATAAGATTGACCAACTGGAAAATATTGCGCCGCGTATCGACCGTGATGAAGAAAACCGCCCTGTCAGGGTCTGGCTTTCTGCTCAAACCGGGGAAGGAATCCCATTATTACTTCAGGCGTTGACCGAACGATTGTCCGGAGAGATTGCGCATTATTCTCTGCATCTTCCTCCGCATGCCGGGCGTCTGAGAAGTCGTTTTTATCAGCTTCAGGCAATAGAAAAAGAGTGGATTGAAGAAGACGGCAGCGTAGGGTTGGTGGTCAGAATGCCCATTATCGACTGGCGGCGCCTGTGCAAACAGGAGCAAAAATTGCAGGATTATATTGTCTCATCAACACAGACAGTCTCATAACTCTGGGACATTGACCCCGAAAAATACCTATCATAATGAATGGAGCTAAACATGGCGTGGAATCAGCCCGGTAACAACGGACAGGACCGCGACCCGTGGGGGAGCAGCAATAACAATAGCGGCAACTCTGGCGGAAATAATAAAGGTGGACGTGATCAGGGGCCGCCTGACCTCGACGATATATTCCGTAAGCTGAGTAAGAAACTCGGCGAACTGGGTGGCAAACCGTCTGGCGCCGGTACAGGCTCGCAGGGTAACGGCAATGGTAGCCGTATTCTGGGGTTGGTCGTGGCCGCAGCTCTGGTGGTGTGGGGAGTCAGTGGCTTCTATACCATCAAAGAAGCCGAGCGTGGTGTCGTTACCCGTTTTGGTAAATTCAGCCACTTGGTGGGGCCTGGCCTGAACTGGAAACCGACCTTTGTCGATTCGGTGCGCGCCGTCAACGTTGAGTCCGTCCGTGAGCTGGCGACATCTGGCGTGATGCTGACATCCGACGAAAATGTGGTACGCGTGGAAATGAACGTCCAGTACCGTGTGACTCAGCCGGATAAATACCTGTTTAGCGTTACGAATGCCGACGACAGCCTGCGTCAGGCCACCGATAGCGCGCTGCGCGGGGTGATCGGTAAGTACACCATGGATAAAATCCTGACCGAAGGACGTACCATCGTGCGTACCGATACCCAACGCGTGTTGGAAGAAACCGTGCGTCCGTATGATATGGGGATTACCCTGCTGGACGTAAACTTCCAGACCGCGCGTCCGCCGGAGGAAGTCAAAGCGGCGTTCGATGATGCCATTGCCGCGCGTGAAAACGAACAGCAATATATCCGTGAGGCAGAAGCTTACGCGAACGAAGTTCAACCGCGCGCTAATGGTCAGGCGCAGCGAATTCTGGAAGAGTCTCGCGCTTATAAAGATCGTACAGTGCTGGAAGCGCAGGGTGAAGTGTCCCGTTTCTCGCGCCTGTTGCCGGAATATAAGGCCGCGCCGGAAATTACCCGCGAGCGTCTCTATATCGAGACGATGGAGCGCGTACTGAGTCACACCAACAAGGTGCTGGTAAGCGACAAGAGCAACAACCTGATGGTGCTGCCGCTTGATCAACTGATGCGTGGTCAGGGCGGCGTATCAACTAACGCGCCGACAGGCGGTAATGCGATGAATCCGGCGCCGTTACGTTTGCCGTCAACTTCATCAGGCAATAGCGGTGTTGGCTACGCGCCGCGTTCTTCCGTTAACAACGGTAATATTATGGATCAGCGCCGTGCCAACGCGCAGCGTGACGAGATCATTCGCGTAGGGAGAGAATAATCAATGCGTAAGTCAGTCCTCTTTATTCTTGCCCTGTTACTGCTGGTGGTCTATGCCTCGCTGTTTGTGGTACAGGAAGGTCAGCGCGGCATCGTCATGCGCTTTGGTAAGGTCTTGCGTGATAACGAAAACAAACCGCTGGTGTATCTGCCCGGTTTGCATGTGAAGATCCCTTTTCTGGAATCGGTAAAAATGCTGGATGCCCGCATCCAGACGATGGAAAACCAGGCTGACCGCTTTATTACCAAAGAGCAGAAAGACCTGATCGTCGATTCCTATATCAAATGGCGTATCAGCGATTTCAGCCGTTACTATTTGGCTACCGGCGGCGGCGATGTCTCTCAGGCGGAAGTGTTGCTAAAACGCAAGTTCAGCGACCGCTTGCGTTCCGAGATCGGTCGTCTGGATGTGAAGGGTATCGTGACCGACTCCCGTGGTCAGTTGATGTCCGATGTTCGTGAAGCACTGAATGCCGGTACCGGTGAAACCACCGAAGCGGATAACGCCATCGCTTCTGCGGCAGCGCGGGTAGAGCGTGAAACCAGTGGCGATATGCCGCGGGTTAACCCTAACAGCATGGCGGCGCTCGGGATCGAAGTGATCGATGTACGTATCAAACAGATCAACCTGCCGACGGAAGTATCGGATGCGATCTTCCAGCGTATGCGTGCCGAACGTGAAGCGGTTGCGCGTCGTCATCGTTCTCAGGGGCAAGAGCAGGCAGAGAAGATCAAGGCTGCGGCCGACTATGAAGTGACCCGTACGCTGGCAGAAGCCGAGCGGCAGGGGCGTATCATGCGTGGCGAAGGCGATGGCGAAGCAGCCAAACTGTTTGCGGTTGCATTCAGTCAGGATCCGGCTTTCTATGGCTTTATTCGTAGCTTACGAGCTTATGAGAATAGCTTTAACAGCACCAATCAGGATGTGCTGGTGCTGAGCCCCGACAGTGATTTCTTCCGCTATATGAAATCGCCCGAAAAGAGCCTCTCTACACGTTAAGGCTGTTTATCGCTACTCTATCAAGCCCGTGTTTACGGGCTTTTTTCTGTCTGGAGTTTTTTTATGAATGTGAGCATCTGGCTGGCGCTGGGGTTAGTGTTGATCATGGAAGGTTTGGGGCCGTTGCTGTTTCCTCGAATCTGGCGGCGGATGATCCTGACCATGGCGAAGTTACCCGACAATATTTTACGCCGGTTTGGCGGTGGTATTGTGGTTGCAGGATGCGTGATCTACTACATGTTGCGTAGCCGGACGGGCGGTTGAAATTTCCGCTAAAAATGTGCGCAAACGTGTGCTAAAACTACTGAAAGCCGCAAGATGAGATGCTAGAATCCATTTTTAACCAATCTGGTGATTCTTGAGATGGGTAAGAACGTTGTCGTACTGGGCACCCAATGGGGTGACGAAGGTAAAGGCAAGGTCGTAGACCTGCTGACTGAACGGGCCAAATATGTTGTGCGCTACCAGGGCGGTCACAATGCTGGTCACACGCTGGTTATCAACGGTGAAAAAACCGTTCTCCATTTAATTCCCTCCGGTATTCTGCGCGAGAATGTCATCAGCATCATCGGTAACGGTGTTGTGCTGGCGCCGGATGCGCTTCTGAAAGAAATGACCGCACTTGAAGCGCGTGGCGTGCCGGTGCGTGAGCGTATGTTGCTTTCCGAAGCCTGCCCGCTGATTCTGCCGTACCATGTGGCGCTGGATAATGCCCGCGAAAAAGCGCGCGGCGCGAAGGCGATCGGTACGACGGGCCGTGGTATCGGGCCAGCGTATGAAGATAAAGTGGCGCGCCGTGGCCTGCGTGTCGGCGATCTATTCGACCGTGAAAGCTTTGCCATTAAGCTGAAAGAAATCATGGAATACCATAATTTCCAGCTGGTGCATTACTACAAAGCCGATGCGGTGGATTACCAGAAAACATTGAACGACGTGCTGGCTGTCGCGGATATCCTGACCGGCATGGTAGTGGATGTTTCCGATTTGCTGTACAAAGCACATCAACGTGGCGATTACGTCATGTTTGAAGGGGCGCAGGGTACGCTGCTGGATATCGATCACGGTACTTATCCGTACGTGACGTCTTCCAATACCACCGCAGGTGGTGTGGCGACCGGTTCCGGTCTGGGCCCGCGTTACGTAGATTACGTATTGGGTATCGTCAAAGCTTACTCCACGCGTGTTGGTGCCGGTCCGTTCCCGACCGAGCTGTTTGACGAGGTTGGCGAACATCTGTCGCAGAAAGGTAACGAGTTTGGCGCGACCACGGGCCGCCGTCGCCGTACTGGCTGGCTGGATGCGGTTGCCGTGCGCCGTGCGGTGCAGATTAACTCTCTGTCCGGTTTTTGCCTGACCAAACTCGACGTGCTGGATGGGCTGAACGAAGTGAAAATCTGCGTTGGTTACCGTATGCCGGATGGCCGCAATGTGGATGTGACCCCACTGGCGGCTGATGGCTGGGAAGGTATCGAACCGATTTATGAAACGCTGCCGGGCTGGTCTGAAAGCACCTTTGGTGTGAAAGAGTACAGCAAGTTGCCGCAGGCTGCGCTGAACTACATTAAACGCATCGAAGAAGTGACCGGTGTGCCGGTGGATATCATTTCCACAGGCCCTGATCGTGAAGAAACCATGATCCTGCGTGATCCTTTCGACGCCTAATCACCATGGTTGCTGTATGAAAAAAGGACGGGCAGGCCCGTCCTTTTTGCTATCTGTTCGCCGGCAAGCCGGTTGCCGGCGACGCACATAACCATAACTCCGTCAGTCTTCGTTGCTGGCAGCTTGTGCTTTGGCGTTCAGCGCATCCAGCAGTTTGTTGTGGATATTGCCGAAGCCGCCGTTGCTCATGACCAGAATATGATCGCCCGGTTGCGCAGTTTTGCTGATCATCTCCACCAGTGTATCGATATCTGCGCTCCACCAGGCGGGTTGAACACACGCGTCGGCCACTTCAGCGACCTGCCAGGGAATGTGCTGCGGCTGGAACAGGAACACCCCGTCAGCGCGTCCCAACGCCGGTGCTAACTCGTTTTTGCAATGACCCATTTTCATGGTGTTGGAACGAGGCTCCAGTACTGCGAGAATCCGTGCGGTGCCTCCTACTTTGCTGCGCAGGGCAGCCAGCGTGGCGAGAATCGCGGTTGGGTGATGGGCAAAATCATCATACACAGACACACCATGTGCGGTGCCGCGTAGTTCCAGCCGACGACGGGCGTTAATGAAACCGCCGAGCGCACGACAGGCTTCTGCCGGTGTGACGCCGACATGACGTGCCGCAGCGATTGCCATCAGGCCGTTGTGCATGTTGTGTTCGCCCACCAGATTCCAGGCGACTTCCCCCACTATCTGGTCGTTGAGGTACACCTGAAACACACTGGCGTCGGTGGTGACTTTTTTCGCTTTCCAGATACCTTCTTCACCCACCAGTTCCTGCTCGCTCCAGCATCCCATGCCCATCACCTGTTTCAAATGCAGGTCGTGAGTCGGGACGATAATGCGGCCTTTGCCCGGCACCAGACGCACCAGATGATGGAACTGTTTCTGGATAGCTTTGAGATCGTCAAAGATATCGGCGTGGTCAAATTCCAGATTATTCAGAATGAGCGTGCGCGGGCTGTAGTGCACGAACTTGGAGCGCTTGTCGAAGAAGGCGCAGTCGTACTCGTCTGCTTCCACCACGAAGAACGGGCTGTCGCCCAGACGTGCGGAAACCGTGAAGTTGCCCGGTACGCCGCCAATGACGAATCCCGGCTGGTAGCCGCAATCTTCCAGAATCCAGGTGACCATGCCCGCCGTCGTGGTTTTGCCGTGGGTGCCGGCGACGGCGATGACCCAGCGCTCGCGCAGCACATGGTCATGAAGCCATTGCGGGCCGGACATATACGGGATATTTTGTTCCAGCACCGCCTCAACGCAAGGGTTGCCGCGAGTCATGGCATTGCCAATGATGACCAGATCCGGAGCGGGATCCAACTGTGCGGGGTCGTACCCCTGGATCAGGATAATTCCTTGTTCTTCCAGTAAGGTACTCATTGGCGGATAGACGTTAGCATCCGAACCGGTTACCTGATGTCCTTGCGATCGGGCCAGCAACGCCAGTCCTCCCATGAAGGTGCCACAGATTCCTAAAATATGAATACGCATACGTTTTCCATCTATATTCAGAGAGTCTGCCGTCCATTCTAACGCTTGGAATACGTCATAAGAAATGGATTTGCTAGGTACTCGCTTTCTCTTTGGGCTACACTGCAGACGCAAACGCTGGCGGTACAAAAATGAAACCGCTTTTCATTCGTAGATTCTGGAATAGTGTTATGAAAACGTTAGGCGAATTTATCGTCGAAAAACAGCACGATTTCTCTCACGCCACTGGTGAACTGACCGCACTGCTGTCGGCCATCAAGCTGGGCGCGAAGATTATCCACCGTGACATCAACAAGGCTGGTCTGGTGGATATTCTGGGCACCAGCGGCGTTTCCAACGTTCAGGGCGAAGTGCAGATGAAACTCGATCTGTATGCCAATGAAAAGCTGAAAGCGGCGCTGAAAGCGCGAGGCGAGGTAGCAGGGATTGCTTCCGAAGAAGAAGACGAGATCGTTATCTTCGATGGTGAGCGCGCCGAAAATGCTAAATACGTGGTATTGATGGACCCGCTGGACGGTTCCTCCAATATCGACGTTAACGTCTCTGTAGGAACCATTTTCTCTATTTACCGCCGTATTACTCCGCTGGGGATGCCGGTACGCGAAGAGGATTTCCTCCAGCCTGGCCACAAGCAGGTGGCTGCGGGTTACATTGTGTATGGATCGTCCACCATGCTGGTATATACTACCGGTCATGGCGTGCATGCCTTCACGTATGATCCGTCGCTGGGGGTGTTCTGCCTGTCCCACGAGCGTGTGCGCTTCCCGGAAAAAGGCAATATGTACTCCATCAACGAAGGGAATTACATTAAATTCCCGCTGGGCGTGAAGAAGTACATCAAATATTGTCAGGAACAGGATGAAGCGACGCAGCGTCCGTATACCACCCGCTATATCGGCTCTCTGGTGGCGGATTTTCACCGTAACCTGTTGAAAGGTGGGATTTACCTCTATCCGAGCACAGCCAGCTACCCGGAAGGGAAACTGCGTTTGCTGTACGAATGTAACCCGATGGCGTTTCTGGCTGAACAAGCGGGCGGTAAAGCCAGCGACGGCAAAAACCGTATTCTGGACATCGTGCCGCAGAAATTGCATCAGCGTGCGCCGTTCTTTGTCGGCAACACGTCAATGGTCGAAGATCTGGAAGGGTTCCTGCGCGACTATCCAGACGCGTAAATTCATGCCGGCAAGCCATACTCAGGCCCGCTCATGCGGGCCTGAGTCTTTGTGGCGTTGATAATCAAAACGTTGGATTTACTGCGGCCGGGCGAGCTGTTGTTCGAACCAGCTTTCCAGGATGATCACGGCTGAAGCCGCATCGACGCTGCCTTTGTCCAGCGCTCTGAATCCGCCGCGTTCAAACAGGCCTGCTCGTGCTTCCACCGTGCTGAGGCGTTCGTCGTGCAGTTCAACATTGACGCCGAAGCGGCCATGCAAACGCTGGGAAAATTTGCGTGCCCGGGCAGTCAGCGGTTGCTCGGTGCCGTCCATGTTCAGCGGTAGACCGACAATCACCAGCGCCGGCTGCCACTCGTTGAGCAGTTTCTCCACTTTCTGCCAGTCGGGTATGCCGTCCTGCGCTTTTAGCGACGTCAACGGGCGGGCGGTGCCGGTAATCTCTTGTCCGATGGCGACGCCGATACTACGGGTGCCGAAGTCAAAGGCCAGCAACGTACGATTTCCCATCAGGCATGCCCCGCTTCGGCGGCGATATTATGGATGTCTACGCCCAATTTTCTGGCGGCAGCGCGCCAGCGGTCGGCAATCGGTGTATTGAACAGCAGATGATGGTCGGCCGGTACGGTCAGCCAGGCGTTTTCCAGCAGTTCATTTTCCAACTGGCCGCTTTCCCAGGCGGAATAACCCAAGGCAACCAGAGTATTACGCGGCTGTTCCGGCGTACCCAGCGTTTCCAGCACATCTTTTGACGTCGTTATCATGGTTTCGTCGGAGATGCTGATGCTGGAGGCAAAACCCGGGCACGGCGAGTGCAGGATAAAGCCGCGATCGTCCGCTAACGGGCCACCAGAAAAAACCGGCTTATCGAGGCGAATCGCCATATCCCGTGGAGTGGGCGTAATTTTGAGTTTTTTGAGGATATTTTCGACGGTGAACTGTTCCATCGGTTTGTTGATGATAAGTCCCATCGCGCCGTCTTCATTGTGTTCGCAGAGGTAAATTACCGTCCGCCTGAACACGGAGTCCTGCAGAGAGGGCATCGCAATCAGAAAATGGTGCTGTAAATTCATCGTCTTTATTATCGCTTCTCTGTCGGAGTGAATGTTTCCGGCTCGCAGTCAGACTGCGAGCCGGGTAGAGCTACATCACCGACCGGGATACGGTCCGTGTATCGTTAACGCTGAGCTAGCCTGCGCTCAATGGCATCCATCAGCATGCCGGTAATGGAAACGTCCGGATAAGCGGCTTCAATTTCACGCACGCAGGTCGGGCTGGTGACGTTGATTTCGGTCAGACGGTCGCCAATGATGTCCAGACCGACGAAGATCAGGCCTTTCTGTTTTAGCACCGGTGCGATGGTGCGGGCAATCTGCCAGTCGCTTTCACTGAGCGGACGGGCTTCGCCACGGCCGCCGGCCGCCAGATTCCCGCGGGTTTCACCGCTTTTCGGGATACGCGCCAGACAATAGGGCACCGGTTCGCCATCCACTACCAGCACGCGCTTATCACCGTCTTTGATGGCGGGCAGATAGTTTTGCGCCATGCAGTAGCGGTTGCCGTGCTCAGTGAGTGTTTCGATGATGACCGACACATTGGCGTCTTCCGGTTTCAGACGGAAAATCGACGCCCCGCCCATGCCGTCGAGCGGCTTGAGGATCACGTCGCTGTGCCGCTGATGGAATGCGCGCAGCCGATCGGCATTGCGGGTGACCAGCGTATCCGGCGTTAACTGCGGGAACCAGGCGGTGAACAGTTTCTCGTTGCAGTCACGCAGGCTTTGCGGTTTGTTAACGATGAGCGTTCCTTTCTCTTCCGCCCGCTCCAGAATATAGGTGGCGTAGATGAATTCGGTGTCGAACGGCGGGTCTTTGCGCATCAGCACCACATCCAGCTCATGCAGGGCGATGTCCTGAGTCGCGCCGAAGTCGTACCAATGGTCGTAGTCGTATTGGACGCTCAGCATACGGGTGGTAGCCCGTGCTTCGCCTGCATGCAGGTAGAGATCGCCCATTTCCATGTAATGCACTTCCCAGCCACGACGTTGGGCTTCCTGCAACATCGCAAAGCTGGTGTCTTTCTTGATATTGATGGACGAAATCGGGTCCATCACGATACCGAGTTTAATCATTGTTATCTCCTTTACCCCAAATCGCCGAACCGTACCTGTAACGCGGTGATGGCGGTGAGCGCGGTGGTTTCTGTGCGCAGAACGCGAGGCCCCAGCAGGATATCAGTAAACCCCTGGGTTGCGGTCATGGCGATTTCATCTGCCGACAGCCCGCCTTCCGGGCCAATCAACAACCGGATGCGTGATACCGGCAACGGCAGCGTGTTGATGCTTTGCGTTGCTCGTGGATGCAGGTTCAGTTTTAACTCATTGTCCGATTCCGCGCACCAGCTTTCCAGCGTTTGTACGGGACGAATTTCCGGCACGCGATTTCTGCCGCATTGTTCACAGGCGGCGATGGCGATTTTCTGCCATTGTGAAATTTTCTTTTCCAGTCGTTCGCCGTCCAGTTTGATGCCGCAGCGTTCGGATAGCAGTGGGGTAATAATATTCACCCCCAGTTCGATGGATTTTTGGATGGTGAATTCCATCTTTTCACCACGAGACATCACCTGGCCCAGGTGCAGGTGTAACGGTGACTCCCGGTTTTCGGTCTGCCCGGCAGCGTAACGGACCCGCACGCTTTTTTTCCCGGCCTGGATAATCTCGGCGTCAAATACCTGGTTGCTGCCGTCGAACAGTTGCAATGCCTGCCCGGCGCTCATTCGACGCACCCGGCCAACATGGTTGGCGGCGTCTTCGCTTAGATCCGTCTCTCCCCCCAGCAGGGCAAGCGTATCGGGATGAAAAATGCGCGGTATTCGCATGAATAATCTGGCCTTAGTTAGGTGGTGTTAATCGAAGGGGCGAAAGCCCGGCAGGCGTCAGCCACCGCCGGCGACGGTGGTGATTAAGAGACAAGCCGTTATAGTAGGGAGCGGCATCAGGGCTGGCAAGCCTGTTGCACATACGGGTTGCGGTTGCCCTGTACGGCGGCGATACGTTTTTCCCGGGTGCATTCCCAGGCGGTGACCGGGTACTGTTTATTCCAGGCATCGAACAATTGGGTTTGCTGGCGAGACAGGTTCAGGCTGTAACGATCGCGCATGTAGAGGTAGGTGCGGGCGATAGCGCCGCGGGCACGTTCGGGCGGCTCTGCCAGTTGATTTTTAAAATCAATCTTCATCTCGCACTGGCCGTACTGACGCTCGCCGCCATTCCACTGGCTGTACATAAAGTTGCCGCGATCGCCGTTCACTTCGCCAATCGAGGGTTGCAGATTGTGCAGGTCGGTTTCCATCTGACGATAGACATCGTCTTTGGTGCAATTTTTGCGCCCGCCATCCTGCCAGCACTGCCGTTGGTGGCCGAATTGCCATGCCGGTACCACATGTTCCCATTCAATGCGGCTGGCGCGGTTGGCGTCTTTGCGCACCTGATAGCCGCAGGAGGCCAGGTCCGGCGTCCCTTTTTTGCCCTGCCAGTTGATCTTGCAGCCACAATAAAAGGAGCCGGGCGCATCCTGATGGATTTTCACCGCAGCGGCTTTAGCCTGTGTAAAGTTATTGATGTCCTGAGCGGCGCAAAGGGCCGGTATCGTCAGGCCTGCGCCCAACACTGCGAAAACGACAAGATTGCGAAGCATATTCCAGAATCACCAGCAGGGTTAAAAGTGGGCAGCGTACCTGAAGAATACCATGCAGGCAAACGCAAAAAAAATAGCATGAAACGCTAAAATTATGGTTTAAACAGAGTGAGTTACGAGAGGGTGTAACTGTTCACCACAAGCGCGGCAGCGGTATTCCGATTCGCCGCGAACCACCCGGTTGTGGCGGCGCAAGGTGAGTTCGTGCCGGCGGCAGGCACACTGGTAAGGGAAGGTTTTGCCTTGCACTGACGCCAGCGCGTACTGGTGAGTCCGGCGGGCAGGTACGTTCAACACGCTTTCCATCATCCAGCGCCATTCGCGGCCATGCGGTGCGGTTTTACCAAAACGGGCATAGACCAACAAGTGCGCCAGTTCATGCGGCACGACTTCATCGATAAACGGCTGTTGGTTTTCCTGCAGCAGTACCGGATTAAGGCGGATTTCCCACTCTTTGAGCCAGGCGCTGCCCGCCGTGGAACCGCGTTGCTGGTAGTTGATGACCGGCTCAGGATAATCGCTACCTAATGCGGTATTGGCCTGCTGAAGTTTTTCCCGCAGGCAACGCATCACTGCCTGTTGCAGGGCGATAGGGAGTCGTGGTGTGTTCATGCTGGCAGCTTACGGACTGGGCGAGCCGGATGCAATCCTGCCTACCATCGCTCAACAATAAAAAACGGCGAAGCCAAAGCTTCGCCGTTGAGCCGGTCATACCACGAGCCGATTATTTCAGGCCGGCGGCATCACGCAGTTTTTCCGCCACGTCGGTTTTTTCCCACGGGAATTCGGCACGGCCAAAGTGACCGTAAGCCGCGGTCTGCTGGTAAATCGGGTGCAGCAGATCCAACATCTGGATCAAGCCGTACGGGCGCAGATCGAAGAACTGGCGCACCAGTTCGACCAGACGGTCGCTGGCGATTTTCTCAGTACCGAAGGTTTCCACCATGATGGAAGTCGGTTCTGCCACGCCGATAGCGTAGGACACCTGAATTTCACAGCGATCCGCCAGACCGGCGGCCACAATGTTTTTCGCCACATAACGTGCGGCGTAGGCGGCGGAACGGTCCACTTTGGATGGGTCCTTGCCGGAGAAGGCGCCACCGCCGTGACGCGCCGCGCCGCCGTAGGTATCAACAATGATTTTACGACCGGTCAGGCCGCAGTCGCCCATCGGTCCGCCGATAACAAAACGGCCGGTCGGGTTGATGAAGTATTTGGTATTGGCAGAGAGCCATTCAGACGGCAGAACCGGCTTGATGATCTCTTCCATCACCGCTTCCTGCAGGTCTTTCTGGCCGATGGATTCTGAATGCTGGGTAGACAGCACCACGGCGTCGATGCCGACGATTTTGCCGTTGTCGTAGGCGAAGGTCACCTGGCTCTTGGCATCCGGGCGCAGCCACGGCAGCGTGCCGTTTTTGCGTACTTCGGACTGGCGCTGTACCAGACGGTGTGCGTAGGTGATCGGTGCCGGCATCAGCACGTCGGTTTCGTTGGTGGCGTAACCGAACATCAGGCCCTGGTCGCCCGCACCTTGCTCCAGCGGATCTTTACGATCGACGCCCTGATTAATGTCTGGAGACTGTTTGCCGATGGCGCTCAGCACCGCACAAGAGTTGGCGTCAAAACCCATCTCGGAGTTGACGTAGCCAATGTCGCGAACGGTACGGCGAGTGATCTCTTCGATATCCACCCAGGCGCTGGTGGTGATTTCGCCACCCACTAACACCATACCGGTTTTTACGTAAGTTTCGCAGGCGACTCGCGCTTTGGGGTCCTGCTCCAGAATCGCGTCAAGGACGGCGTCGGAAATCTGGTCAGCGATTTTATCAGGATGTCCTTCGGAGACCGACTCGGACGTAAAAAGGTGTTTAGCCATGAGTTTCTTTACCTTATAAGCTAAAGCCGTTAATCAATAATTCAGTTAATCAGTATATAGCCTAAATAATTCGAGTTGCGGGACAACACGCTCGCGTGTTGAACAACGCAACGCGTTGGCCCGGCAGGGCAAGGCTCATTGAGCCTTGTAACGCGGCGACGCAGCGAATCCCTGGGAGCTTACACAAGTAAGTGACCGGGGTGAGCGAGGAAAGCCAACGCACCTGCAACTTGAAGTATGACGGGTATAGATGGATTAACATCTGGACGTCTATTCTAGGTCACAGTGTAACCCCATACCAGCAGTTTTTATGCCGCGTAAAGTGGTCAAACGTGTTCATCGGCAGTTTTTGCCGACATGATAGGTTTTTTTACCATTTTCATTTTGCTTTTCCGGGTACGGATAGGTATAAACGGCAGGCGGTTTTTTTGCCCGTTATTCGGGCGGTTCCAACAGTCGGCGCCTCGCGTATTGTTAATCATCGCGTATTGTTAATCAGCGCGTATTGTTAATCAGCGTATTGTTAATCATAGGCGAGTACTGGCTACAGCGGGCTGACCGAGATTATCTGACCGTTTTCCTGATGGTTTTTCGTGATAGCCTGACCGCACATCATGCGGCGAGCGTGGAGGTGATAGGATTAATGATCCGTTGTTTATTGAGTGAGTTGCGCCCGCTGCGCTTTTCTTCTGACGCCATTGCGTCACTGACTCAATCCTTTCTGCCATTTGCCCGAAGTTGCCTGTCCCGCAGCGCAACGCAGGACTCCCGAGCTGGCTAACCTGCTTTTTTCTCCGCGCCAGTGAATGCGTTTGCGTTCTTCCTGGCGATGTTTTCCCTGGTTTTTACCGACCCGAACCTCGGAGTCTGACATCGTGTTTTACACTAATAAGAGTCATAAAACGGCGGCATACTACTGCCCGTCGGGTTTTTCACTGCCAGCGTCGCACGCTTTTGCCGTGCCGCCGGTATTTGTTGCGGGAAAAAATGTGATTATTCATCTAGAAGTGGAAGAAGGGGATCGCCATGTCTGACGATATGATTCAACCGTACTCGTCAGCGGCGGGTAAACACGATCATCTGCGCTCCATGCAGGAGGTAGCCATGAATGACCGCGACGCCAGCGAGATGCTGAGAACCTATAACATTGCCTGGTGGGGTAATAATTATTACGACGTCAATGAGTTAGGACATATTAGCGTGTGTCCGGACCCTGACGTGCCGGAAGCCCGCGTCGACCTGGCCAAGCTGGTGAAAACCCGTCAGCAGGACAATCAGCGCCTGCCTGCGCTGTTTTGCTTCCCACAGATTTTGCAGCACCGCTTGCGCTCCATCAATGCGGCGTTCAAACGCGCGCGCGAATCCTTCGGCTATGAAGGCGGTTATTTCCTGGTTTATCCCATCAAAGTTAACCAACATCGCCGTGTTATTGAGTCGCTGATCAATTCCGGCGAGCCGCTGGGGTTGGAAGCCGGTTCCAAAGCCGAGCTGATGGCGGTACTCGGTCATGCGGGCATGACCCGCACCGTGATAGTCTGCAACGGCTATAAAGATCGCGAGTATATTCGCCTGGCGCTGATCGGTGAAAAGCTGGGCCACAAGGTGTATCTGGTCATCGAAAAGATGTCGGAAATCAAGCTGGTGTTGGAAGAAGCCGAACGCCTGAACGTGGTGCCGCGCTTGGGCGTGCGTGCGCGTCTGGCGTCGCAGGGGTCCGGCAAATGGCAGTCCAGCGGCGGCGAGAAATCCAAGTTTGGCCTGGCGGCGACGCAGGTACTGCAACTGGTGGAATTGCTACGCAATGCCAACCGTCTCGATAGTCTGCAACTGCTGCATTTCCATCTGGGATCGCAGTTGGCGAATATCCGTGATATCGCGACCGGCGTACGTGAATCGGCGCGTTTTTACGTCGAACTGCACAAACTGGGCGTGAATATCCAGTGTTTTGACGTAGGTGGTGGGCTCGGCGTGGATTATGAAGGAACCCGTTCCCAGTCCGACTGTTCGGTCAACTATGGCCTGAACGAATACGCCAACAACGTCATCTGGGGTATCGGCGACGCTTGTAATGAGTATGGTTTGCCGCATCCGATGGTGATCACCGAATCCGGGCGTGCGGTAACGGCGCATCACACCGTACTGGTGTCCAATATTATCGGGGTGGAACGCAACGAGTTCAGCGAACCGGTGGCGCCGGATGAAGACGCGCCGCGTGCGCTGGAAAGCTTATGGAGCACCTGGCAGGAAATCCAGGAGCCGGGTAACCGTCGTTCGCTGCGTGAATGGCTACACGACAGCCAGATGGACCTGAACGACGTCCATACGCAATATACCCACGGCATGTTGGATTTGACCCAGCGCGCGCAGGCGGAACAACTCTACCTGAATATCTGCCAGCGTCTTCAGCAGCAGCTCGACCCGAGTAACCGCGCCCATCGGCCGATTATCGATGAATTGCAGGAACGTATGGCGGATAAGTTGTACGTCAACTTCTCGCTGTTCCAGTCGATGCCGGATGCCTGGGGGATCGATCAGTTGTTCCCGGTGTTGCCGCTGGAAGGGTTGGATAAGCCGCCGCAGCGCCGTGCGGTACTGCTGGATATCACCTGTGATTCCGACGGCACCATCGATCACTATGTGGATGGCGATGGTGTGGCCACGACGATGCCGATGCCGCCGTACGACCCTGAAAACCCGCCGTTGCTCGGGTTCTTCATGGTGGGAGCGTATCAGGAAATTCTCGGCAATATGCACAATCTATTCGGCGATACCTCGACGGTGGATGTGTTCGTGTTCCAGGACGGTACCGTTGAGCTGGAAGAGTCGGATGAAGGCAACACGGTGGCCGATATGCTCGAATATGTGCAACTTGACCCGAATGTGCTGATGTCCCGTTTCCGCGATCAGGTAAAAGGAACCGACCTCGCGCCTGAACTGCAAGCGCAATTCCTTGAAGAATTTGAAACCGGCTTATACGGTTATACTTATCTGGAAGACGAATAATATTTCGTACGGAAAGGTTGAGGGCTGATGAAGCGCTCAACCTTTTTCTTTTCCAGCAGTGGCGGAATAGCCGGCCTGAATTGTTCTGCGGAATTTGGGGATCCGGTTAGTATGCCGTTGCCTATGTGCGACCCATAAACACATTGATTATAACGTTGCAGCGCAGTGTCGATACTGAGTCCGGTATGGGGTTGCGTTTTTCATTATTTATGACAGGAAAGGGTATATGTCTGATCTCAATCGTCAGCGGCTATTTTTCACCAGCTGCTTTTCCTATGCGTTGACCGGTGCGCTGGTTATCGTGACCGGCATGGTCATGGGCGATATCGCCCAGTATTTCAATGTCCCGATAGCCAATATGAGCAATACCTTTACGTTTCTGAATGCCGGTATTTTGCTGTCTATCTTTTTGAATGTGTGGTTGATGGATATCTTCCCGCTGAAAAAGCAGCTGGTTTTCGGTTTCATTCTGATCGTCCTGTCGATTATCGGGCTGTTTGTGGGTAAATCGCTGGCGGTGTTTTCCGCTTGTATGTTTACGCTGGGCGTAGTCAGCGGTATTACCATGTCGATCGGTACTTTCCTGATTACACAACTTTATTCCGGCCGTCAGCGCGGCGCCCGGCTGTTGTTTACCGATTCCTTTTTCAGTATGGCCGGTATGATTTTCCCGATGGTGGCGGCGGCGTTATTGTCTCGTCATTTCGGCTGGTACTGGATTTACGCCTGTATCGGGCTGTTGTATGTGGCGATTCTGGTACTGACGCTGTTGTCTGACTTTCCCGCCATTGGTGCGGATAAAGCCAGCGTGCGGAATGTAGCGGCAGAGACAGAAAAATGGGGCCTGGGCGTGGTATTTCTGTCCATCGCCGCGTTGTGCTACATCTTGGGGCAACTGGCGTTTATTCAGTGGGTGCCGGAATACGTGACCAAATCCTTCGGTTTGAGCATCGGCGATGCCGGCGAACTGGTCAGCAGCTTCTGGACGTCATATATGATTGGTATGTGGGTGTTCAGCGTTGTGCTCAAGTTTTTCGATTTGCAGCGTGTCGTGGCGGTACTGGCTATTCTGGCCACCGGGGCGATGTACCTGTTTGTGAGCAGTGATCAACCGCAATTACTGAAATACTTCATCTTCGGTCTGGGTTTTATTTCCAGCGCTATCTACACCACGCTGATTACCCTGGGGTCTCAGCAAACCAAAGTGCCGTCGCCAAAACTGGTGAACTTCATTCTGACGTGCGGGACGGTGGGGACCATGTTGACCTTTATCGTTACCGGGCCGATCGTCGAGCATTTTGGCGTGCATGCGGCGCTGGTGACGGCAAACGGCTTGTACTTTGTGGTATTCGTCATGTGCTTACTGCTGGGGTTCGTTACCCGTCATCGCCTGCACGGGCATGAAGCGGCTGCACACTAATCCAAGACCGATTCATCAATAATCTTGAAGGGGTGCCCTGTGGGGCGCCCCTTTTTTACGTCTTTAATTATCCGAAGACGACGCGTCCGCATGACTCCCGTCGCTTTATCGTGATGGAAAAAGAGGGGTGTAAACAGGTAAAGCTGCTGCATCGTGTGAGTTGAGGCGGATAAAACCGCCCTGATGAAAAGGAATGCCTGTTATCCGACCTGTATGTCAGCAGATTCGTGCGTTTTTTCCGCTTGCTGTTCCATGTGCAATCGGCCGGGTTTTCATGTACATTTGTGAATATCTTTTCTTTGCCTTTTTGAGCTAACACATTGATTAATATGTTTTATGTTCGACAGGTAACTGTTCAATCCGATCTGGAGTAAAGCATGTCCTCTCGTAAAGAACTTGCCAATGCTATCCGTGCGTTGAGTATGGATGGCGTGCAGAAGGCCAAATCTGGTCATCCCGGCGCACCCATGGGTATGGCGGATATCGCTGAAGTATTGTGGCGCGACCACCTGAACCACAACCCGGCCAACCCGCACTGGGCTAACCGCGATCGCTTCGTGCTGTCCAACGGTCATGCCTCCATGCTGATCTACAGCCTGCTGCACCTGACGGGTTACTCTCTGCCGATTGAAGAACTGAAAAACTTCCGCCAGTTGCATTCCAGAACGCCGGGCCACCCGGAAGTGGGCTATACACCGGGCGTGGAAACCACCACCGGTCCGTTGGGGCAGGGGATCGCCAACGCGGTGGGTATGGCGATTGCCGAACGCACGCTGGCGGCGCAGTTCAACCGTCCGGGCCATGACATCGTTGACCACCACACCTATGTCTTCCTGGGTGATGGTTGCATGATGGAAGGGATTTCCCATGAAGCCTGCTCGCTGGCAGGTACCCTGAAGCTGGGTAAACTGATCGCGTTCTACGACGATAACGGCATTTCCATCGACGGCCACATCGAAGGCTGGTTTACCGATGACACCGCCGCGCGTTTTGAATCCTACGGCTGGCATGTGGTGCGTGGTATTGACGGTCATGACGCCGACGCTATTCAACGCGCGATCAACGAAGCACAGAGCGTGACTGACAAACCGTCGCTGCTGTTGTGCAAAACCGTGATTGGTTTCGGTTCGCCGAACAAAGCCGGTACTCATGATTCTCACGGCGCGCCGCTGGGCGATGCCGAAGTGGCCGCTACCCGCGAACAACTGGGCTGGAAATACGGTCCGTTTGAAATCCCGGCCGATATCTACGCCGCCTGGGATGCCCGCAAAGCCGGTGAGAGCAAAGAAGCGGCCTGGCAACAGGCGTTCAATGCTTACGCCAGCGCTTATCCGGAACTGGCTGCTGAATTCACCCGTCGCGTGAGCGGTGAATTGCCGGCTAACTGGCAGGCAGAGTCGACGAAGGTTATCGAACAACTGCAGGCTAACCCGGCCAAGATCGCCAGCCGTAAAGCTTCGCAAAATGCGCTGGAAGTTTATGGCAAGCTGCTGCCGGAATTCCTGGGCGGCTCCGCCGACCTGGCACCGAGTAACCTGACGATTTGGTCCGGTTCCAAGGCGCTGAACGAAGACCCGGCAGGCAACTACATCCACTACGGGGTGCGCGAATTCGGCATGACCGCCATCGCCAACGGTATCGCGCTGCACGGCGGCTTCGTGCCGTACACCGCGACGTTCCTGATGTTCGTCGAATATGCTCGTAACGCGGTGCGTATGGCGGCGCTGATGAAAGTGCGCAGCATTTATGTCTACACCCATGACTCCATCGGTCTGGGCGAAGATGGCCCGACCCACCAGCCGGTGGAGCAATTGGCCAGCCTGCGCGTTACGCCGAACATGAGCACCTGGCGCCCGGCTGATCAGGTAGAAACCGCGGTAGCCTGGAAATACGCTATCGAGCGTAAAGACGGCCCGACTGCACTGATTCTGTCTCGTCAGAACCTGGCGCAGCAGGAGCGTACTGCACAACAGTTGGCCGATGTCGCTAAAGGCGCTTATGTGCTGAAAGACAGCGGCGGCCAGCCGCAACTGATTCTTATCGCGACCGGTTCTGAAGTGGAACTGGCGGTTGCGGCCTGGCAGAAGCTGACTGACGAAGGGATCAAGGCGCGCGTGGTATCTATGCCGTCTACCGATGCGTTCGACAAACAGGATGCAGCCTACCGTGAAGCGGTGCTGCCGTCTGCGGTGGCTGCCCGTGTGGCAATAGAAGCCGGTATTGCAGATTACTGGTACAAGTACGTCGGCCTGAATGGTGCGATTGTGGGTATGGAAAGCTTTGGCGAATCCGCACCGGCGGAAAAACTGTTCGACGTATTTGGCTTCACCACCGACAACGTGGTGGCGAAGGCGAAAGCGCTGCTGAAATAAGCACATCGCGTCGTTAACTGTTCTTGTAAGGCCGGGATCGTTTCCCGGCCTTTTTTGATCCTGCCTGAATTAGCTGAACAAACTGTGCGATAATTTTTTGACGCAGATCACCCTTCTGGCATCCTCCCCGCCGCCATATTTCTTTTGCCAGGCAATTCGTTTATGCTAGCTGAAGCGTTTCAGTTGTTGGTGTGACGGCGTTTGGCGGTATGCTTACACCGTAGTTCCGAGTAGCGACGTACCTTGTGCAACAAGCGGTTTATTCCTGACGACGTACTGATTATTCTATGATGTGCAATGCTTTTATCACTACACAGGGAATTTCATGACAATCCGTATTGCGATAAATGGCTTTGGGCGCATAGGTCGCAGCGTTTTGCGCGCGTTGTATGAGTCCGGCAGGCGAGCCGAAATTACGGTGGTGGCGATTAATGAGCTGGCCAACGCCGAAGGGATTGCCCACCTGCTCAAGTACGACAGCAGTCACGGCCGTTTTTCGTGGGATATCCGTCAGGAGTGCGATCGCTTATCGGTAGGGGATGATACTATCCGCCTGCTGCACGAGTCGGATCTCCGTTCCCTGCCGTGGGGAGAACTCGGTATCGATATCGTGCTGGATTGCAGCGGTGCGTACGGCAGCCGCGCCGATGGTGAAGCCCATCTGACGGCGGGCGCGAAGAAAGTGCTGTTTTCTCACCCCGGTGCGCCGGATCTTGACGCCACCATTGTGTACGGCGTTAATCATCAGGATTTGCGGCCAACGCACCGTGTGGTATCCAACGCCTCCTGCACCACCAACTGTATTATTCCGATTATCAAACTGCTGGATGATGCATATGGCATCGAGAGCGGTACCGTGACTACGATCCACGCGTCGATGAACGACCAGCCGGTGATCGACGCTTATCACCATGATCTGCGGCGCACCCGTGCCGCCAGTCAGTCGATCATCCCGGTGGATACTAAACTGGCGGTAGGCATTACCCGTTTCTTTCCGAAATTCGAAGACCGTTTCGAGGCGATTTCGGTGCGGGTTCCGACCATCAATGTCACGGCCATCGATCTCAGCGTCAGCGTGAAAAATGCGGTAAACGTAAGTGAAATCAATACGCTGTTTCGTCAATCAGCGCAGAATACATTTCGTGGTATAGTTGACTATACCGATTTGCCGTTGGTCTCAGTGGATTTCAACCACGATCCGCATAGTGCGATAGTGGATGGGACGCAAACCCGGGTCAGCGGAGGGCATCTGATCAAGACGCTGGTCTGGTGCGATAACGAATGGGGCTTTGCCAACCGGATGTTGGACACAACACGGGCGATGGCAGCCTGCGGTTTCTGATAGGCGGTGTCGGTAAACGGCACCTCACTCAAGCAACTTTAAAGAGAATCAACGAGAGGATTCACCATGGCTGTAATTAAGATGACCGATCTGGATCTGGCTGGCAAACGCGTGCTGATCCGTGCGGATCTGAACGTGCCGGTTAAAGATGGCAAAGTGACGTCTGACGCCCGCATCCGCGCTTCCCTGCCGACCATTGAAATCGCCCTGAAGCAGGGTGCCCGCGTGATGGTGACATCCCATCTGGGCCGCCCGACCGAAGGCGAGTACAACGAAGAATTCTCCCTGCTGCCGGTAGTGAACTACCTGAAAGATCGCCTGTCTTCACCGGTGCGTCTGGCGAAAGATTATCTGGACGGCGTTGACATAGCTGAAGGCGAGCTGGTCGTGCTGGAAAACGTCCGCTTCAACAAAGGCGAGAAGAAAGACGACGAAGTACTGTCCAAAAAATACGCGGCGCTGTGCGACGTATTCGTTATGGATGCGTTCGGTACTGCACACCGTGCGCAGGCCTCAACCCACGGTGTGGGCAAGTTCGCGCCGATCGCCTGTGCCGGCCCGCTGTTGTCCGGCGAACTGGAAGCGCTGGGCAAAGCATTAGGCAACCCGGCCCGTCCGATGGTGGCTATCGTTGGCGGTTCTAAAGTCTCAACCAAACTGACCGTGCTGGACTCGCTGTCCAAAATCGCTGACCAGTTGATCGTCGGCGGCGGCATCGCCAATACCTTCGTGGCGGCTCAGGGCCATAACGTCGGCAAATCACTGTACGAAGCGGAACTGATTCCGGAAGCGAAAAAACTGCTGGAAACCTGCGATATTCCGGTACCGAGCGATGTGCGCGTGGCGACGGAATTCTCCGAAACTGCTACCGCGACATTGAAATCCGTTGCCGCGATTAAAGATGATGAACAGATTCTGGACCTGGGCGATGTGTCCGCAGAGCGTCTGGCCGAGATTCTGAAAAATGCCAAAACCATTCTGTGGAATGGCCCGGTCGGCGTATTCGAATTCCCGAACTTCCGTAAAGGTACGGAGATCATCGCTAATGCCATCGCTAACAGCGACGCGTTTTCTATCGCGGGCGGCGGCGATACGCTGGCGGCGATCGATCTGTTCGGCATTGCCGACAAGATCTCCTATATTTCTACCGGTGGCGGCGCTTTCCTGGAGTTTGTGGAAGGCAAAAAACTGCCGGCGGTCGTCATGCTGGAAGAACGCGCTCGTCAGTAAGCGGTTTTGGTCAGTCATGGGAGGCGGGTATATCTCGCCTCCTGGTAGCCCGGCGAAGGCCGGGTTACCGGCAGCAAGAAATAGCCGCAATATTGTAGTTATGCAGGACATGTAGTTATGCAGGAAATTGTGGTTATGCAGTAAATCGGAATGATGCCGACACAATCGCGGTTATGTCGGTAATGTAGTAACAGACAAATCTCTAACCCTCCACGGCCAACGAAACAGGACACGTGACATGTCTAAAATCTTTGATTTCGTAAAACCTGGTGTCATCACAGGTGATGACGTTCAGAAAGTATTCGCAATTGCCAAAGAAAATAACTTTGCACTGCCAGCCGTTAACTGTGTCGGTACCGACTCTATTAACGCCGTTCTTGAAGCCGCAGCCAAAGTGCGCGCGCCGGTAATCGTTCAGTTCTCCAACGGCGGTGCTGCATTTACTGCCGGTAAAGGCCTGAAAGCTGAAGGTCAGCAGGCGGCAATTTTGGGTGCGATTTCTGGCGCTCATCATGTACACCAGATGGCTGAGCACTATGGCATTCCGGTGATTTTGCACACCGACCATTGCGCGAAGAAACTGCTGCCGTGGTTGGACGGCTTGCTGGATGCCGGCGAGAAGCATTATGCCGCTACCGGTAAACCGCTGTTCTCTTCCCACATGATCGACCTGTCTGAAGAGTCTCTGGAAGAAAACATCGAGATTTGCAGCAAATATCTGGCTCGCATGGCCAAACTGGGCATGACTCTCGAAATCGAACTGGGTTGCACCGGCGGTGAAGAAGACGGCGTGGACAACAGCCACCTGGACAACTCTGCGCTGTATACTCAGCCGGAAGATGTGGCGTATGCCTACGAAAAACTGAACGCCATCAGCCCGCGTTTCACCATCGCGGCTTCTTTCGGTAACGTACACGGCGTGTATAAGCCGGGTAACGTGCAACTGACGCCGAAAATCCTGCGTAACTCTCAGGAGTATGTCTCCAAGAAATTCAACCTGCCGCACAACAGCCTGGACTTCGTATTCCACGGCGGTTCCGGTTCTTCTGCAGAAGAAATCGCCGAAGCAGTCAGCTACGGTGTGGTGAAGATGAATATCGACACCGACACCCAGTGGGCGACCTGGGAAGGCATCCTGAATTACTACAAGAAAAACGAAGGCTATCTGCAGGGCCAACTGGGTAACCCGGAAGGCGACGACAAGCCGAACAAGAAATACTATGACCCGCGTGTCTGGCTGCGTGCCGGTCAGGTGACCATGGTGGCGCGTCTGGAACAAGCGTTTAAAGAACTGAACGCGGTCGACGTACTGTAATTATCGAACCGGTTGTGATTGTTTAATCGATAATTTGACTAAGGCTCCTGTGGGAGCCTTAATTTTATCTGCGCACAGATAACGCGAATCATGCTGACAGGAGCGAACAGATGGAAGAACTCAACGTAGCCGAAAGCGTAGGTCGCCTGCAGAGCTGGCTGGTGGATAATCAACATATCTTGTTGCAGTATGGCGTGAATGTTGTCGCATCGCTGATGATTCTGTGTGCCGGGATGCTTATCGCCCGTATGATGTCGAATACGATGAATCGGCTGATGATTGCTCGTGGTATTGACGTCACGGTAGCGGATTTTCTATCGGCGTTAGTACGTTACGGGATCATTGCTTTTACGCTGATCGCGGCGTTAAGCCGGGTCGGCGTGCAGACGGCATCGGTCATCGCCGTATTGGGCGCCGCTGGCCTGGCGGTTGGCCTGGCGTTGCAGGGCTCACTGTCGAACTTTGCCGCCGGCGTGCTGCTGGTCATGTTTAGACCGTTCCGTACCGGCGAGTCGGTGGATTTGGGCGGCATTGCGGGCACGGTGACTCAGGTGCAAATTTTTTCCACCACGCTGCTGACCGCCGACGGCAAGGTCATCGTGGTGCCGAATGGCAAAATTATCGCAGGGAATATTATCAACAGTTCCCGTGAACCGAATCGCCGTACCGAAATTATTGTCGGTGTGGCATATGACGCGGATATCGACGTGGTGAAAAACGTGCTGGGCGATATCGTCGCGGCGGATAACCGCATTCTGCGTGATAAAGACGTCACCATTCGGCTCAATGAACTGGGGCCGTCTTCGCTTAACTTTGTGGTGCGGGTGTGGACCAGTAATAGCGATGCGGCGGCAGTGTATTGGGATCTGCTGGAGAACTTTAAACGGGCGTTGGATGAGCACCGTATCGGTATTCCTTACCCGCAGATGGATGTGCATCTGCACCATGCTTGTGCCAACCGGATGGGGTCACAAGAAACGGCGACGCTGTAACGTTCCAGCCGGTATCGGCAACAGGACGTAGGCCGTTTCCTCTATTGCATCGCATAACATGCTGTTTCATGATGGTCTTCGTCCCGGCAGAGGTTGATGTCCTGACGGGCGTAATGAGAGGAAGCTCAGACGTGATAAATGAACATAGCATTGATGACGAGGTGAAAGCGGAAAAACCGTTGGGAAGTCAAAGCCTGTTTCGTGGTTTACAGTTGATCGAAATACTCAGCGACTATCCTAATGGGTGCCCGCTGGCGCGTATTGCCGAGTTGTCCGGGATGAATAAAAGTACCGTCCACCGGTTGTTGCAGGGGCTTGCCGGATGCGGTTACGTCGTGCCCGCCCGCCAGCCCGGCAGCTATCGCCTGACTACCAAGTTTATCGCTATCGGCCAGAAGGCGCTTTCGTCGTTAAATGTGTTGCATGTAGCGGTGCCGCACCTTGAAGCGCTGAACCTGACGGTAGGAGAAACCGTCAATTTTTCAACGCGTGAAGACGATCACGCCATTTTGATTTATAAGCTGGAGCCGACCACCGGCATGATGCGCACCCGCGCCTATATCGGCCAACACATGCCTTTGCACAGTTCGGCGATGGGCAAGATTTTCATGGCTTATGGTACGGAGGATTATCCGGCTGAATACTGGCGTACCCATCAGAACAGTATTTGTCCCCTGACTGACAATACCATTGTTGAGTTGTCGGCCATGCGACAGGAACTGGCGGAGATCCGTCGGCAGGGGCTGGCGATGGACAGGGAAGAGAATGAACTGGGCGTTTCCTGCATTTCCGCGCCGGTGTTTGATATTCAGCATCGTGTGCCTTATGCCGTTTCCATTTCCTTGTCGAAGGCGCGGTTGCAGCAGATTGGTATTGATACGTTGGTTGCGCCATTACGGGAGACGGCCCGAAACATCTCCCTCGAGTTGGGGTTTACGCCGCCGACATAGACACCATTTTTCAGCCGGCCATACGATGCTTAACCCGGTATTCGGATATTCGCCTATATTGAATGCAGCCTGCTCAGAGTAGGCTTTGTCATTCACTCACAAAGAGAAAGGGGATACCGTGAAGCTGAAAGTTCTGGCATTGTCTGCGCTGCTCGGTCTGTCGTCGATGACGGTCCAGGCCGGTAATGAATTACCCGGCGGCCCGCACATTGTGACGTCCGGTACCGCCAGCGTTGATGCGACGCCGGATATTGCCCGGCTGGCGATAGAAGTCAACGTATCATCCAAGGAGGTGTCCGATGCCAAAAAACAGGTGGATGAGCGGGTCGCGCAATACTTCGCGTTTCTGGATAAAAACGGTATCGACAAGAAAGACATTAACGCCGCCAACCTGCGCACACAACCGGAGTACGACTACCTGAAAAATGGCGGTTCGGTCCTGAAAGGCTATCGGGCTGTGCGTCAGGTAGAGGTGACGTTGCGTCAGTTGGACAAGCTCAATGAATTGCTGGATGGTGCGCTCAAATCCGGTCTCAATGAGATTCGGTCGGTGGAACTGGGGGTTGCTAATCCGGATGTTTATCGTGAGCAGGCACGTAAAAAGGCGATAGAGCAGGCGACGTTACAGGCGCAGTCGCTGGCTGCTGGGTTTAATGCCTCGCTGGGGCCGGTCTACAGCATCCGTTATCATGTCGCTAATTACCAACCGGTGCCGGTTGCCCGTATGTTCAAAACGGCTGACATGGTGGCGCAAAGTGAGGTCTCGCAAACCTATGAACAGCGGACGATTCACTTTGACGACCAGGTGGATGTGGTTTTTGAACTGCAGCGAGCGCCCTGATTCGGGCGCAGCGCTGTTCTGCATCAGGACTGACGCAGTACCTGACGTCCGTGTGTGAGCAGGGCGTCGGTGACTTGCCGCATCATCCGGCTTTCCGGCGCGAAGCGATGCCAGTACAGCATACGGCGCTGGAACAGCCCCGGCGTCAGATCGATCAGCTCGCCATTCGCCAGCTCACGTTCGATCTGTAAGTGGGGGATCATACAGCAGGTGGTTCCCTGACGGGCGAGCTGTACGAAGGCTTCTGATGAGTTAACAATGTGGCAGGGCACGCTACCGGGTGGCAGGTCGAAATTCTGCTGCAAAAATGCCTGATGCATATCATCCAGGTGATCGAAAGCCACGACCGGCGCGCGCAGCAGTGCGGAGCGCGTCACACCGTTAGGAAAGTAGCGGTCGGCGAATCCCGGCGAAGCGACGAACAGATAATCCAGCGCACCCAGTTTATCCACCAGACAGCTCGGCAACGGCTGTGGCTGAATACTGACGGCACCCACCACCTCCCCCCGCCGTAAGCGCTCCTGGGTACGGGTTTCGTCTTCGACCTGCAAATTCAACCTGATCGGCGAATCCACCAGTACCGGTTGAAGGGCCGGCAATAGCCAGGTCGCCAGACTGTCGGCGTTGACCGCCAGAGACAGCAACAACGGCGTTTCATTGCTGTTTTCGTTGCCCAGCCACTCTTCTTCCAGTAACTCCACCTGATGCAATAACGCCAGCAACTTCTGCCCCTGCTCGGTCGGACGCGGCGGAATCGTTCTCACCAGCAGCGGCTGGCCGAACAGATTCTCCAACTGTTTAATACGTTGCGAGACGGCGGACTGCGTAATACAGAGTTTTTGTGCGGCGCGTTCAAAGCCACGCTCACGGATCACGGCGTCCAGCGCCTGAAGCGTGCGATAGTCCGGGCGTTTCATGAAGGTGATGATTCCTTTGCGTAAAAACTATATTTGGCAATATGCCACATTTTTGTGAGGTATCGCCGAAAAAAATCGCCCGACCTGCTGCGGTGAGGCTGAAATATTACCGTGCCGGGCGAGCAAAGTTCTCCTTTTGAGTATGCCATGCCCTATAATACGCACACGTTTTCGTCGCTATAGGCACAAGCACATCATGACACAGGATGAACTGAAAAAAGCCGTTGGCTGGGCTGCACTCGATTATGTTCGCCCCGGTACTATTGTCGGCGTGGGGACGGGTTCTACCGCCGCGCATTTTATCGACGCATTGGGGTCGATCAAACATCAGATTGAAGGCGCCGTCTCCAGCTCGGATGCCTCGACCGCCAAACTCAAAAGTCTGGGGATCCCGGTTTTTGATTGTAATGACGTGGATGCGCTTGACGTTTATGTCGATGGCGCGGATGAAATCAACCCACACATGCAGATGATCAAAGGCGGCGGTGCGGCGTTGACGCGGGAGAAAATCATCGCGGCGATCGCTCGTCAGTTCGTGTGTATCGTTGATGCATCCAAACAGGTGGATGTGCTGGGGCGTTTCCCGTTGCCCGTTGAGGTGATCCCGATGGCGCGGGCGTATGTTGCCCGGGAACTGGTCAAACTGGGCGGGCAGCCGGTGTATCGCGACGGTGTCGTCACCGATAACGGCAATATTATTCTGGATGTACACAACATGGATCTGTCCGATGCCGTGGCGATGGAGAACCGTATCAATGGTCTGGCTGGCGTGGTAACCGTGGGGTTGTTCGCTAATCGCGGGGCGGATGTCGCGCTGGTGGGTACCGCCGATGGGGTGAAAACAGTCCGTCTGAAATAAAAAACAGTCCGTCTGAAATAAGATGACTTGACATCACCTGTTCCTGAAACAGGGGGTCGTTATTTTTTCAAGGATCCGGTCACGTTGGTGGGCCGGATTTTTTTATCTAAAAAATCCGGCTTCCTCTAACGGCTCATTTTTGGTACTTAATATCAGTTTTTCTTATTTCGTATCATGCCTGTGTGGCTCAGTTGCTGGTTGGCAGTATTTTTTGCCATGAAACAGCCGGGGAAGGGGGATGATAAAAAACGGGGCAGGCAATCGTTTGTATTGCCGCTTGCGTATTTTTTGTTATGTTTGCACAGACCGGTTTGCAAACCGTCATATCTGA
Organism: Dickeya chrysanthemi NCPPB 402; assembly: GCF_000406105.1. NCBI lineage: Bacteria > Pseudomonadati > Pseudomonadota > Gammaproteobacteria > Enterobacterales > Pectobacteriaceae > Dickeya > Dickeya chrysanthemi. The sequence continues at coordinate 552,251 of NZ_CM001974.1, forward strand.
AGTCTGAAAATAAGGTCGGGAAATGGCAAAGGTATCACTGGAAAAAGACAAGATTAAGTTTCTGCTGCTGGAAGGGGTGCACCCGAACGCGCTGGAAAATCTGCGCGCTGCAGGTTACACCAATATTGAATACCATAAGGGGGCGCTTGACCCGGAAGCGTTGAAAGCATCGATTCGTGATGCGCACTTTGTGGGGATTCGATCGCGCACGCACCTAACGGAAGAGATTTTCGCCGCCGCTGAGAAACTGGTAGCGGTAGGTTGTTTTTGCATCGGAACTAATCAGGTTGAGCTGTCGGCGGCGACCAAGCGTGGTATTCCGGTCTTCAACGCACCTTTTTCCAATACCCGTTCCGTGGCTGAAATGGTGATCGGTGAATTGCTGCTGCTGATGCGCGGCATTCCGATGGCTAACGCTAAAGCTCACCGCGGTATCTGGCACAAGCAGGCGGTCGGTTGTTTTGAAGCCCGCGGCAAAAAGCTGGGTATCATTGGCTATGGTCACATCGGTACCCAACTGGGGATTTTGGCCGAAAGCCTGGGGATGCACGTCTATTTCTACGATATCGAAAGCAAATTGCCGTTGGGTAACGCCCAACAGGTGCGTCATTTGTCCGATCTGCTGAACATGAGCGATGTGGTCAGTCTGCATGTGCCGGAAACCGACAGCACCCAGAATATGATCGGCGCCGACGAGCTGGCGCTGATGAAACCGGGTTCGATTTTGATCAACGCATCACGCGGTACGGTGGTCGATATTCCGGCGCTGAGCAACGCGCTAGCCAGCAAGCATCTTTCCGGTGCGGCTATCGACGTGTTCCCGCAGGAGCCGGCGACCAATAGCGACCCGTTCCTGTCGCCGCTATGTGAGTTCGATAACGTGATTCTGACGCCGCATATCGGCGGCTCCACCGAAGAAGCGCAGGAGAATATTGGCGAAGAGGTTGCCGGGAAACTGGTGAAATACTCGGATAACGGTTCTACCTTGTCTGCCGTTAATTTCCCGGAAGTCTCGCTGCCGACGCACAGTGATCGCGCCAGCCGTCTGCTGCACATTCATGAGAACCGTCCCGGCATCATGACGCAGATTAACAACATCTTTGCCGAGCAGGGCATCAACATTGCGGCGCAATATCTGCAGACCAGCCCGACCATCGGTTATGTGGTTATCGACGTGGAAACTGACGGCGCTGATACCGCGTTGCAACTGATGAAAGCCATCCCCGGCACTATTCGTGCCCGCCTGCTGTACTGAGTCGCGGATGACTTGCCGGGTGTAACCGACAATTCAGTCTAATGAGGAAGCCAGCCCGGACAGGCTGGCTTTTTTACGTCTGTCTTTCTCATTTACAGCGTGATGACCACCTTACCGCGCATATGGCCGTCCAGTACCGCCTCGTGCGCCTGCTTCAGCGTCTCTGTCGTTAATCCGCTAAAAGTCTGGCTGAGGGTGCCCTGCAATGTGCCGCTATCTACCCAATGCGCCACCTCATGCAGAATCTCTCCCTGACGTGCCATATCCGGCGTAGAAAACATACTACGGGTAAACATGAACTCCCAATGAAGCGCAGCGCTTTTCAGCTTCAGCAGATTCTGGTCCAGCGGTTGTGTATTTTCGACGATGGTACAAATGTGTCCCATCGGGGCGATTAACTGGCTGATGGCGTCCCAGTGGCCGTCGGTGTCATTCAGGCAGAAGATGTAATCGACCTGCTCAATATTCTGTTTCTTCAACTCATCGACCAGATGGCGGTAATCCACGACCCGATGCGCGCCCCGTTCACGGCACCATTGCGCAGAGTCTGGACGAGAAGCCGTTGCGATAACCGTCACTTCACTGCGTTGAGCCGCCAGCGAAATGGCCAGCGAGCCGACGCCGCCGGCTCCGCCGATAATCAGCAGCGTTTTGCCTTTTGCCGCGGTCTGAATATTCAGATGCTCGAATAGTCCTTCCCAGGCCGTCAGCGCAGTTAACGGCAGGGCGGCGGCTTCAGCCCAGTCCAGCGACGCCGGTTTGTGCGCCGCGAGGCGAGCATCAACCAATTGATGCGTACTGTTGCTGCCGGCGCGGGTGATATCGCCGGCGTACCAGACTTCGTCTCCTGCTTTGAAACCTTGTACGGCTGAGCCGGTTTTTACCACTATCCCACTGGCATCCCAGCCGAGAATGCGTGGATGTTCCAGACCGTCCTTGCACAAGCGCGCATGTACTTTGGTATCGACCGGGTTAACCGACACGGCTTTTACGGCTACCAGCAGGTCATGTTCACCGGGTTGCGGTAATTCTGCCGTGATTTCTACGAAGTTCTCGGGTTTTCTCGGGTCAACGGCGATTGCTTTTACTGTCATGATTTATTGTTCCATCGTTACTGGTTGGCTTGGGTGACAGTGTAGAACCTGTCGATAGTGCTGATAAGATGGACAATAACTAACGATGTGTTCGATTGAGAAGAACAATTATGTTCAAACAATTACAGGATATGGCGCTATTCGCTCTGGTGGCGGAATGCGGCAGTTTTACCGAAGCGGCCAGACAGGCCGGTATGGCCAAGTCGAGCCTTAGCCTGCGGATCAGTCAACTGGAGCAGGCTCTGGGCTTGAGGCTATTCAATCGTACAACCCGCAAACTCAATCTGACTTTTGCCGGCGAACGTTATCTGGTGCATTGCCGAGAAATGCGGCAGGCCAGTGAGCGTGCTGAGATGGCGATGCTGCATTTGCGCAATAACCCTAGCGGACGCTTGCGGATCACCGCTCCCGCCGGCCTGGGCGCCACACTGTTGGCCCGGTTAACTGCGGAGTTTCAGCTACGTTTCCCGGCCGTCTCGCTGGATATCGTTGTTGCCGATCGGGTGATCGATTTAGTGGAAGAGGGGTTTGACGTTGCGCTGCGTACCGGTAAGCCGCAAGATTCTTCCCTCATTGGTCGTTCTCTGGGACAAGTACCGCATTATCTGGTTGCTTCGGCAGCGTATTTGGCCGGGTTCGCGCCGATTATGCATCCGCAAGACCTGCAGTCGCATCGGTGTATTACACACCGGGCCTGGCCGGAATGGGGATTTCATCATGAAACGGAGTATTTTCTCTGGCGGTTGCCGCAATCACACATCACCGACAATCTGCTGTATGCGCGAGCCTGTGCGCTGGCTGACGGCGGTATTACGTTGTTGCCGACATTTTTGTGTCGCGAGCCGATGGACCGGGGCGAGTTGGTTTGCCTGTTGCCCGAATGGCAGGCGGATACCAATGATCTCTATTTGATTTACCCAGGTCGAAAATTGAACTCACCCGCTCTCAACTGCTTTATTGATTTTGCCGTGGGGTTTGATGCACTGTGCGATTATTCATCACGTTAGGCGCTACACCGTTTCCTATAGTGTTGGATGCAGTGGTTTCCAATGCTGATTCTTTAGCTGAGAACAATAACTCTTTCATCAATTATCATGATCTGCGTTTTGAGCATAAACGTATCTTTTCGGCTTATATCCCTGCCAAATACATCGACGAACCCACCATAAAAAGGAACTTGATCGTTTCTGTTGACCACTTATCCGTAGAGCATGCTACAGTCGTCACGGTTTTTCTTTTTTAAAGAAACAACAATATAATTAAAATAAAATGTTGTTTTGTTTTTACTGGCCCTGTGTGACGTTCGCTGCTTTACCGGGCATTGATGTGATGGTGGCCGGTGGTTTGTCAGGGAATCGTGAATGGCGCAAAGCTATACGTGCTTCTACGGTTTATACCGTGGAAGTGATCGGCATCTTGTAGTGAAAGTGAGAAATCGGAATGGCAGAACAAAAAGGAAATATTTCCTCCATAAATAATATTCGTCTTGTGACGCTGTTTATCACCCTGTTAACCATTATTCTGGCGCTGTTTGCGCTCTCAATTGGTACTGCCAGCTATTTTCTCAAACAGAGTAATGCTTCTCTGGAGCGAGCTAATCTGGTGTCTGAGATCCGGTCTGGGATCAGCAGCAGTATGGATAACTTTCGTGTTTCCCGTCAGTTACTCATTCAGGCGGTAGCGTCGTCGCGTATCGGTGATACTGATTCCTTTAAGCAGGCCTTTGCTGAAGGGACGGAGCGCATCAAAAGCTCGCAGAAGCGTTTTGACGACTATATGGCGCGTACCGATAAATCGAGCGAAGAGAAATCGCTGGATTCTGATTTGACCACGCACTATATCGCTTATCGGGACAAAGTGATGGTGCCGATGGTGGATTTTGTGCGTAATGGCGAATTCGAAAACACCATTGAGCTGGAGACGACGCTGGCGCGCCAGTTAGATACCAATTACGCCGTTCAGGTGCGTAAGGAAGTGAAATACCTGACGGATCATGCAAACAACATCAATGCGCAAGCTGCCGGGAATGCACGCCTGGGGAATATCCTGATGGGGGTATCGTTCATTTTGGCGATCATACTGGCTGCACTGACCTATCTGATCATTCGCCGGGCGATTCTGGTGCCGATCCATGTCCTGATTGCTCGCATTCAACGGATTGCGCAGGGCGATTTGACGCAGCCGGCAGAGGATCTGGGGCGTAACGAGATCGGTATTCTGGGGCAAAATCTACACCATATGCAGGCGTCTCTGACAAATACGGTAACGGTTGTTCGTGAGGGCGCCGACTCGATTTACCAGGGGGCGTCTGAAATTAGTGCGGGTAACGTCGATCTGTCTTCTCGTACTGAGCAGCAGGCAGCGGCGTTGGAGCAGACGGCAGCCAGCATGGAAGAGCTGACCTCCACCGTGAAGCAGAACTCGGATAACGCCAACCATGCCAGCCAACTGGCGCGTAATGCTTCCAGCAAAGCGGAACAGGGTGGATCTATCGTTCAGGACGTGGTGAAAACCATGGGGGATATCTCTTCCAGTTCGAAGAAGATTTCGGAGATAACAAGTGTTATCAATAGCATCGCCTTCCAGACCAATATCCTGGCGCTCAATGCCGCGGTGGAAGCGGCCCGCGCCGGCGAGCAAGGGCGTGGCTTTGCGGTGGTTGCCGGCGAAGTGCGCAACCTGGCGCAACGCAGTGCGCAGGCGGCGAAGGAAATCGAGTCACTGATTGGCGAGTCCGGCAAATTGGTGGAAAACGGGTCGGTCCTGGTAGCCAAAGCCGGTGATACGATGGATGAGATTGTGAAAGCCGTCGTCAGTGTGACGGATATCATGGGTGAGATTGCCTCTGCATCTGATGAACAAAGCCGGGGTATTGGTCAGGTGAATCAAGCCGTGCTGGAAATGGAAGGGACGACCCAGCAGAATGCGGCGTTGGTACAAGAGGCTTCGGCAGCGGCGGCCTCACTGGAATCTCAGGCGGAACGTCTGACTCAGGCGGTCGCCGTATTCAAACTGAGTCATCGCCGTGAAAATGAATCGGTTCGCGCTTCGTTGCCATCACGACCAGTCGTACAGGCTATTCCTGCCGTTGCGGCTATTGGTGTGGGTAAGGTCGGCCGTAGTGATCAGAATTGGGAAACGTTCTGACGGTTATCATGTGTGGCTCAATTCGTCGCGCATGATGATGACGTGAACATCTTCAAATGAAAAACCCGCCAAATTTGGCGGGTTTTTGCTATCACGTGGAAATGTCGTGACAGAATAGCAAGGGCGTCATGTCACGCCATTTTCTTATACTTGATGCGATGCGGTTCCAGCGCTTCGGCACCCAGCGTGCGTTTTTTGTATTCTTCGTATTCCGTGAAGTTGCCTTCAAAGAACTCCACTTTACCTTCATCCTGGTAATCGATGATGTGGGTAGCGATACGGTCCAGGAACCAGCGGTCATGGGAAATCACCATCGCGCAGCCGGGGAACTCCAGCAGGGCGTTTTCCAGTGCACGCAGGGTTTCGATATCTAAATCGTTGGTCGGTTCGTCGAGCAGCAGCATGTTGCCGCCGACTTGCAGCAGTTTGGCCAGATGTACGCGGCCGCGCTCACCGCCGGAGAGTTCCCCGATCCGCTTACCCTGATCGACGCCTTTGAAGTTAAAGCGGCCGACATAGGCGCGGCTTGGGAGCTCGAAATTGCCGATACGCATAATGTCCTGACCGCCAGAGATTTCTTCCCATACGGTCTTGCTGTTGTCCATTTTGTCACGGAACTGGTCTACTGACGCCAGTTGAACGGTTTCACCCAGCGAGATAGCACCGGAATCCGGCTGCTCTTGGGAAGACAGCATGCGGAACAGCGTCGATTTACCTGCGCCGTTGGGGCCGATAATCCCGACGATGGCGCCTTTCGGAATCGAGAACGACAGGTTATCGATCAGTACCCGGTCACCGTAGGATTTAGTGAGGTTCTCTACATCCAGCACCTTGTCGCCAAGACGCGGACCCGGCGGAATAAACAGCTCGCTGGTTTCATTACGTTTCTGATATTCCACGCTGTTGAGCTCGTCAAAGCGGGCCAGACGTGCTTTGCCTTTGGCCTGACGCCCTTTCGGATTCTGGCGTACCCACTCCAGCTCTTTTTCAATCGACTTGCGTCGGGCGGCTTCGGTCGAGGCTTCTTGCGCCAGGCGCTGGTCTTTCTGTTCCAGCCAGGATGAATAGTTACCTTCCCATGGAATCCCTTCACCACGGTCCAGTTCCAGAATCCAGCCGGCGACGTTATCAAGGAAGTAACGGTCATGGGTGATAGCAACGACGGTGCCTTCGTAGTCGTGCAGGAAACGTTCCAGCCAGGCGACGGATTCCGCATCCAGATGGTTGGTCGGTTCGTCGAGCAGCAGCATGTCGGGTTTTTCCAACAGCAAGCGGCAGATAGCGACACGACGGCGTTCACCACCGGAGAGGTTGGCGATTTTAGCATCCCACGGCGGCAGGCGCAGCGCATCGGCAGCGCGTTCCAACTGGTTATCAAGGTTATGGCCGTCGTGCGCCTGAATAATGGCTTCCAGCTCGCCTTGCTCTTTCGCCAGCTTATCGAAGTCGGCATCCGGATCGGCGTAAGCCGCATAAACTTCGTCCAGACGGGTCAGAGCACGTTTTACTTCGCTGACGGCTTCTTCAATCGCTTCACGGACGGTATGTTCCAGATTTAACTGGGGTTCCTGGGGGAGATAGCCGATCTTAATCCCCGGTTGCGGACGCGCTTCGCCTTCGATGTCTTTATCAATGCCCGCCATGATGCGCAGCAGAGTGGATTTACCCGCCCCGTTTAAACCCAGTACGCCGATTTTGGCCCCCGGGAAGAAACTAAGGGAGATGTTTTTCAGGATATGGCGCTTCGGCGGAACAACTTTACCGACGCGATGCATGGTGTAAACGTATTGAGCCACGTTGCTCTGAGCCTCTTTCTGTCCAGTTTAGCGTTATGCCATTAAAAGCATGGCGCCTATAGGGGCATGATGCCGGAAGAGTATTGATGCTCCACCGACAAAAGGAAATTATTGTCGACGGAGTTTAGCTGTTTTCGCCTCATGATCCCAGCTATCCGGTTATTGTGTTGCCGACTCTGCGAAGCGGCTTTCACCTTTATTGGCACAATCGCGACGAGTATCAACAGAAACGTCGAGCTCTGTTGATAAAAAGAAAAAACACGGTGAATTTCGCTCTGTTTTAAGGCGCTTTCGGCGTATCGTTGCCGTGCCGGATATGCCACACTGATTTAATTGAAAAAAGCCTGAAGTAGTCGGTGTACGGCGGTCGTAGTGACCAGATGGATGGTTGAGAGCATTGATGACGGCATCAGATTTGGCAGAAAAACAGAAACGATAACGAGTGAGGTCTGGGCAGTATGTTCAAAATAGGGTATTGGCGATATGTGGCCGCCGTGCTGTGTCTCGTTGGGGCCTCCTGCCAGGTGTTGGCAGATTCGCTGGATGAGCAGCGGCAACGTTACCAGCAAATCAAGTCCGCCTGGGATAACAATCAGATGGACGTGGTTTCGCAATTGATGCCGACACTCCGTGATTACCCGCTTTATCCTTATCTGGAATACCGTGCGTTGACGCAGGATCTGTCGACGCTCAGCGCCGCTCAGGTCAGGCAGTTTATCGCCGCACACCCGACGCTGCCTGCTGTGCGTACGCTCAATAACAGCTTTATCAATGAGCTGGCCCGCCGTCAGGATTGGAATGGCTTGCTGGCCTTCAGTCCGAACCAGCCAAAACCGGTCGCTTCACTCTGTAATTACTTGTACGCCAAAGTTATGGTCGAACAGTCGCAAGGCGTCTGGGAGCAGACGCGTGATATCTGGTTGACCGGTCGCTCTTTGCCGCCTACCTGCGACAAGCTGTTTTCCAGCTGGCAGCAACAAGGTGGGCAGACATCAATTATGGTGCTTGAGCGGATGAGGCTGGCGATGGATGCCGGCAGCGCAGGTCTGGTCAATCATCTCGCCAGACAACTGCCGGCAGAGTACAAAACCATCACCGATGCGTTGCTGAAATTACAAAGCAACCCTAAAACCATTGAGCGCTTTGCCCGGTCGGTCGGCCCGACGGATTTTACCCGCAGGGCGGTATTGTCGGCGTTTGGCCGTATTGCGCGTCAGGATCCGGATGAGGCTCGTGCGCTGTTGCCGCAGTTGGTTCGTCTGCAGAAAATGCGCCCGCAGGAGCGCCAGAGTATGGAGGAGGATGTCGCCTGGCGCATGATGGGGAGCGATGTCACCGATGAGCAGGCCCGCTGGCGCGATGCGGTGATTTTGCGTAGTACTTCCGCCCCACTGCTGGAGCGGCGTGTTCGTATGACGTTGGGGCAAGGAGATAAAGTCGGCCTGGCGCAATGGATGGCCCGACTGCCGGCCGATGTGCAACAAAAGGATGAGTGGCGCTACTGGCGAGCCAGCTTGTTGCTCGATCAGGGGCAACAGCAAGAAGGTGAAAACCAATTGCGCGAGCTGATGAAAATCCGCGGTTTTTATCCGATGGCGGCGGCGCAGAAGCTGAATGTCAATTATCCATTGACGGTTGTTATTGCCGCTAAACCAGAGCGAACGATTGGGCAGTTACCTGAGGTGGCGCGGGTACGCGAACTGATGTTCTGGGGCTTGGAAAGTTTGGCTCGCTCTGAATGGTCTGGCTTGGTCGCCAGCCGGGAACGGCCGCAACAGGAAGCACTGGCGCGTTTTGCCTTCGAACAGCGTTGGTATGATTTGAGTGTGCAGGCCACCATTGTGGCGAAGTTGTGGGATAATCTCGAAGAGCGTTTCCCACTGGCATGGAATGACGATTTCCGTCAGGCAACGCAAGGTAAAGGAATCAGCCAAAGTTATGCGATGGCGATTGCGCGTCAGGAAAGTGCCTGGAATCCACAGGCGCGTTCTACTGTGGGCGCGTCAGGGTTGATGCAACTCATGCCGGCTACCGCGCAGCATACCGCTGAGATGTTCAACATCGCCAGTTATACCAACAGCAGCCAACTGCTGGACCCGCAGATGAATATCCAGATTGGCACCAGTTATCTGGACTACGTTTATAATGCATTTGGTCAAAACCGCATTCTGGCGTCGGCCGCTTATAACGCCGGGCCGTCACGAGTGAGTAGTTGGCTGAAAGACAGCAACGGCCGGATTGATGCCATCGCGTTTGTGGAAAGTATTCCGTTTTCCGAGACGCGCGGATATGTTAAAAACGTGCTGGCGTATGATGTTTTTTATCGTAGTTTGATGCAGCAGCGTCAGACAGCCCTGTTGATGGATAACGAGTGGCGGCGGCGTTACTGAGCGGTTATTGATCGACAGCAGCGACCAGAAACGTTTTAATGGCGATGAGAGTCGTCGTACCGAGCGTGATTCTCTGAGCCCCCGCCTGACCGAGGCGGAGGTTATCCTGTTTTATATGCTTTTTTTCTTCACGAAGAGTATGTTATGCTGCTTGTACTAGTTTAATAGTATGGTGGCTTTATGACATTACCTTCATCGCATGACCCCGGCTTTTCCGAACAAGATGATGCGCACTGGCAAGCTTTTGTCAGCCTGTTGCAGCAGGCGATAGCAGAAGGGTTGGAGCAGCCACTGCTGCTGTTATTGTTAACACCGGATGAGCGAGCCTCTCTGGGAACGCGGGTACGCATTATTCAGGAACTGATGCGAGGTGAAATGAGTCAGCGTGAATTGAAAAATGAGCTGGGCGCGGGTATCGCCACCATCACCCGAGGCTCCAATAGCCTCAAATCTGCTCCAGCCAGACTAAAAATATGGCTGGAGGAACAATTGTTGCCAGAGAATAAGGCGTAGCGTTTGGGGCGCTATCACACGGATGCCGTGTGAATGGGGTGTTGATAAACCGGGTTATGAAAAGGTACCAGAGCCAGTAACAGCGCCTGATAATACACGCTGGTTCTGGAGAGCTTGCCATCTGTGAATACCCCGATCGCCCCTCCCTGACGCTTGATATCCTGAATGCCGGTGATGCGTGCCATTTCATCACCTAATTCACGGCCTTCGCCAATACCCCGCAGAATACTTTCAGGTAATACCAAACTGGCTGAGCGTGATTCACCGCGAATAGTGGCGTTTTCAATCACCATCCAGGCGAACGTCATGCTCTCCTCGATACCGGCTTCCACTCCAACCCAGAAGTCGGCTTCCGGGCGAACCTGGCGAGCTCTCATTACGCGATTCCTTGCACCTGTTCGGGTTTCAACCGATCCGAGTGGTTGACTGGGGACGCCACTGTCTACATCAACCCCTTCTATACGGCAATTATCTGCACCAAAGACGTCGGCAAATGCTAAAGTGATAGCACTAATCTTGGCCGGGTTGGTCGTAGATGCGACAACATGGTACATAGTGTTTCCCTACCTTGTAGTTAGTTTGACGCAGTATAACGGAAAAAGATCATGTTACAGGTATATCTTGTTCGCCACGGTGAAACTGAGTGGAATGCGGCGCGACGCATTCAGGGGCAATCGGACAGTCCGTTAACCCCCGGTGGTGAACATCAGGCTCGGTTGGTGGCAGACCGGGTTAAAAGATTGGGCATTACCCATATTTTTACCAGCGATCTCGGACGTACCAGACATACAGCCGACATTATCTCGCAGGCTTGCGTCGGTTGTTCGGTCATTCTGGAGCCCGGTCTGAGAGAGCTTAACATGGGGGTGCTGGAAGAACGGCTGATTGATTCGCTGAGCCCGGAAGAGGAATGCTGGCGTAAGCAATTGGTGGACGGTACGCAAGATGGCCGTATTCCGGGTGGAGAGTCGATGTCGGAGCTGGCCCGTCGTATGCATCTTGTGCTGGAAAGATGTCTGGCTTTGCCGGAAGGTAGTCGACCACTGTTAGTGAGCCATGGTATTGCGCTGGGCTGTCTGTTAAGTACGTTGCTGGGATTGCCTGCCTGGGCGGAGCGTCGTCTGCGGCTACGCAACTGTTCGCTGTCTCGCGTTGATTATCAGCAAAGCCCCTGGCTGGCGCCGGGATGGATAGTGGAAACGGCCGGAGATGTTTCTCATCTTGATGCTCCGGCGTTGGATGAACTGCAACGTTAACGTTGGATGGGAATCAGATATTCACAGCGTATGATTTTAGGGGGCTCGGCGTCGGCGTCCCCTTTGGGATAAAAACGTTCGGCATCGAACCCTTTGCGCCGGGTCAGTTTATAGGTCGGCAGGCAGGTGTCGTACAGCGTGATGATGAAATCCTGCAAATCGTCTGTCGGGCCTTCGTAGATAAACAACGCGTAATCGCCGCCAGGAAATGTTACTGGCTCGCCGGGGTGTACGCCTTCCGGTACATGATGAGGCTCCAGCGCGGTGGTATACAGCACTTCATGTTCATCATCCTTCTCATTACTTGGGCGAGAATGATGCAACCCGTACAGTACTGGCGGCACCTGTTTCACTTCTCCCAAATACTGGCGCCAGAAATGAATACGTATTTCAGTGCGAAAACAGGTAATTTCCTCCAGATTACAGGTATAGCTCTGCGTCAGGCCAACTAACTGTGTTTCTGGCATGGTGATGAATTGCGGTTGCGGCATGGTAAACGCCCCCAGCCGAATCGGTGGGTGGATACCAAAGGTATTCCAGTCATCCGCGCGGCGGTAGGAGGCTGGTGTCTGTGCAAATTGTTTTTTGAACGCCCGGGTAAACGTCTGTTGCGAGTCAAAACGGTACTGTAAGGCGATATCAAGAATAGGGCGGCTGGTCAGACATAGCGCAACAGCCGCTTTGGTGAGCCGACGGGCACGAATATAGGAGCCGATGGCATGACCCGTTACGTCCTTGAACATTCTCTGCAAATGCCATTTGGAATAGCCAGCCTTGGCTGCGACATTATCCAGCGATAAAGGCTGGTCCAGATGACCCTCCAGCCAGTTGAGCAGGTCACGTATGATACTGGCTTGATCCATAGATCGTCCTCATAGAACACACCGAGAGCTAAGCGTATAAGCCCGGCATGATAGCAACTTTTTTCCTGTGGCACTTACCAAGTTTTTGTGCCTTATGCATAAAGAATTTGATTAACATAGGCCGCTAAAGAACTCTATCCGACAAACGGTCTTTGGACCACAGAAACTACACCATGGGCAACAAAGTGAGGGAAAGGCAATAATGATGAAAAAGCGAGTTGTGTTGACGTTTGCGGCCTTGCTCTGCGGCGTGACGTCAGCCTGGGCTGAGGAGATAGGCTCAGTGGATACGGCTTTCAAATTGCTAGGGCCGGACCATAAAATTATCGTAGAAGCGTTTGACGATCCCGATGTGGCGAACGTGACCTGCTATCTGAGCAGGGCGAAAACGGGGGGAATCAAAGGGGGGCTTGGTCTGGCGGAGGATACATCGGATGCGGCGATTTCCTGTCAGCAGGTGGGGCCCATTACCCTGAGCGATAAGATCACCGGCAGTAAGGGAAAAGGCAACGTGGTGTTTCAGCAGCGTACCTCGCTGATTTTCAAAAAATTGCAGGTAGTACGTTTTTACGATGCTAAACGCAACGCGCTGGTTTATCTGACTTATTCCGATCGCTTGGTAGAGGGCTCGCCAAAAAACGCGCTCAGCGCGGTGCCGATTCTGCCCTGGAGCAAGTAACAGGCGCTCTTAACGTGCATAAAAAAGCCGGGAGGGTATCCCGGCTATGACATGTGCTGTAAGGTGCGAGTAATCAGTCTTCCAGATCGCCGCAGAAGCGATAACCTTCACCATGAATGGTGGCGATGATTTCCGGCGTATCGGCGGTAGACTCGAAATGTTTACGGATACGACGGATGGTCACGTCTACCGTACGATCGTGCGGTTTCAGCTCACGACCGGTCATTTTCTTCAGCAGCTCGGCACGCGACTGAATTTTCCCCGGATTTTCGCAGAAGTGCAGCATGGCGCGGAACTCGCTACGCGGCAGCTTGTACTGTTCGCCGTTCGGGCTGACCAGCGAGCGGCTGTTGATATCCAGTTCCCAGCCGTTGAAGCGGTAGCTTTCTACCAGACGGCGCTCTTCCGTGCCACCGCCCAGATTCATGGTGCGGGACAGCAAATTGCGCGCGCGGATGGTCAGTTCACGCGGGTTGAACGGCTTGGTGATATAGTCATCTGCGCCGATTTCCAGGCCCAGAATCTTGTCGACTTCGTTATCGCGCCCGGTTAGGAACATCAGCGCGACGCTTGCCTGCTCGCGCAGTTCACGTGCCAGCAACAAGCCATTCTTGCCCGGCAGGTTGATATCCATAATGACCAGATTGATATCATGCTCGGATAAGATGTTATGCATCTCGGCGCCGTCGGTGGCCTCGTGAACAACATATCCCTCAGCCTCAAAAATGCTTTTGAGAGTGTTACGAGTTACCAACTCGTCTTCGACAATAAGAATGTGGGGGGTCTGCATGTTTGCTACCTAAAATTGCCAACTAATATAGAGATTCGAAAGTACAGAAGTCCTGGTTCTCTCGGGCGCTTTGGGAAATCATGTTCACCGTTTTTTCGCCGACTGACTCAAGTACGTAAATACGTTTTGATGCACTTGTTTCCACCTGACGCGCGGCCTGATAACAGGTGGCGATGAAGCTTTTCAACAGAGCCTATTGTGGCGCACAGTTTAACCTTATTAACAGCAACATAACAGTGAGCACTGATTTCACCGACTGGCAAATCTACGGTTCCATTGACATATATCAAACTTCATTGTAGCACGTTAGTAATTTGTGGAAAACGCGCTGCGAATGCCGCTATCTATCACAATTTAACATTTTTATATTCACTACGGCATAATAAATGCTGATAGCTGAAGCGTTTCCATTTTCGCTGTGTCATTCGACGGCAGCCGTGTGCCAGGACGGCGTTTCAGGTCATCGGCCGGAGGCGTCAAATCCCGGTATGGACTTATGTTCCAGCGTAAATCATCGCTACATTTTGAATCGTCAGCGCACCTGCCAGGTGCCGGCTGGGAGGTTGTGTGCAGTTTTATATCATTTTGGTGGCGCCTGCCCGGGCCGAGAACGTGGGTGCGGCGGCGCGAGCTATGAAAACCATGGGATTTGGCCGGTTGCGGATTGTGGATAGCACCGCGCATCTTGAACCTGCGGCGCGTTGGGTGGCGCATGGCTCCGGCGATATTCTTGACGGTGCAGCGGTTTTCCCGACGCTGGCCGACGCTCTGGCGGATGTTGAGTTCACCGTGGCGACTACCGCCCGTAGCCGGGCGCGTTTTCATTACTATTGCTCGCCGGCGCAACTGTTGGGGGTGCTGGAGGAAAAACGGCAATGGGTGAAGTCTGCTGCGCTAGTGTTTGGCCGTGAAGACTCTGGGTTGACCAACGAGGAGTTGGCGCTGGCGGACATTCTGACCGGCGTGCCGATGGCGGCGGATTATCCTTCATTGAATCTGGGTCAGGCGGTGATGGTGTATTGCTATCAACTAGCGTCGTTGATGCAGGTTGCCGCGGCCGAGCCGACACCGGCTGAGTCTGGGCAACTGTCTGCATTGCGCGATCGGTTTGCGCGTTTGCTGGTTCGGGTCGGTGCGCAGCAGGATGAAAAACTGCGCGACTGGTTACAGCAGCGTCTTGGTTTGCTGGAGCAGCGGGATAACGCCATGCTGCATAGGCTATTGCATGATGTGGAAAAAACGTTGTCGGCAGAAGATAAGGAAGAATGAAGCCAATGCGGCGAAACATTTTGGTGTGCTGAGTTTTCTGAATTATTGTCCGGTTTTTTGTTTTTTATGTAGAGATTTTGTCCGGCGCGATTGGTGCGGCGCGAGCAGTGAAATGAAGAAATCCGTTGACTTAGCAAGGCGATTGCCCTAACTAATAGGGCAGATAATTTTTCGGTTTACGAGAACGTTACGCAATGCATTACATCAGCCTGGTTACCACCACCATTATTATTACCACCGGTACTATCAGTAACGGTGCGGGCTGACGCGTAATAGATGAAT